>JAQXEV010000040.1 GCA_029250665.1 Candidatus Thalassarchaeaceae archaeon
CCATCACTTTAGCCGCGTCATCGAGCATCCCAATTGCCCATCACCTTCGAGCACATCGAGCTTCGTGAGAATCACACTTGCACCTTCGGCTGAGTTTGGTTCGAGGATTCTGTCGAGCAGCCGATTCGCCAGCGTCTCCAGAAGAGCTGCTCGATTCATTTCCAGAGTTTTGTCGAGCGCGGAAATCAAATACTCATAATCGAGAACTTCACCGATCTCATCCGCGCTCGGTTCAGACACACCTGACAGCATCACATAGATGTCAAATTGTAATCGCTGGGGAGCCCCCAATTCGTGGTCGTGCACGCCAATATCGACCTCACGCACGACGTTTTCGAGAAATAGCGTCGTCACCCCTTGAGTTTGTGCCATGAGTTGCATCAGTGCCTCCGAATGTCCGCTCATACCCCTCCCTCCGTCTCGAAAAGCACATCACGACTCCGGGCGAGGAACCTCTCTCCTGAATCGACGAAAAGCACCTGACCTGTAACTGCCCGTGCGCCGATGAGATAGCCGACTGCTTCTGCAATGTCATTCGGCGCCGGACCGAATCCAAGCGGGCTCTCTGATTGTGCCCGCTCGAACCCTTCTGTAGTCTGATCTTGGCTCTCAAGCGTGTGTCCTGGAGCGACGGCGTTGACGCGCAAGCGAGGGGCCAATCCACGAGCAAGGGCGTCGGTCAATCCGAGTAAAGCGTAGCGCGAAGCAGTGTAGGACAGGTAGTCTGGGCTCGGTTCAGCGATTTTCTGGTCCAGAATATTGACCACTGAAGCGGTGGCCGATTCCGATGCTTTTGCATGAGAATTTGGTAATTGTTCGAGTAACGCGCGCGTGAGCAACATCGGTGCGCGCGCATTGACATCCATGTGAGAGTCCCACGAATCAGAGTCAACACTCTCGATATCATCGAATTCGAAGCGAGATGCGTTGTTGACTAAGTGAGAAATCGGACCAATCTTTGATGACGCTTCAGAGATAATGTTCGAGACTTCATCGGCATTGCTCAAGTCGCCACGAACCGTACAAGCCTCGACCCCCATCTCACGTAGTCGCTCGACTAGAGTCTCGGCGGACTTGACTGATGAATTGTGGTGAACTGCCACCGAGTGCCCTTTTTCTGCTAGGTGAAGGCAGATAGCGGTTCCGATTCTCTTTGCACCTCCTGTCACGAGTGCTGCACTGCGAGCCATCGGCTCATCCGAGCCTCGTCTCGTATTTCGCACCTCGTCCTGAACGACCTCATGTGTAGGTGCGAGGCGAACGATTAACGCCGTATGTCCGCTCCTCGGCTTCGATGAGTGTGCGGCTGCCGCAAGCTGATGCTGCTGAAGTCTCAGCCGGAGGCTGTGGCGGGGCGGCTCGGATGAGTGCAGAGGAGCGCCGCAAGTCTGAGCGGAAGCGACTTCCCCCCTGGTTCAGAACCACACTTCCAACTGGTTCCGCTCAAGCAAGATTCAACGACACCAAGTCAAACGTGCACGAACATGGATTGAACACAGTCTGTGAAGAGGCTCGTTGCCCGAATATCCACGATTGTTGGGGCCGCGGAACTGCGACATTCATGATCGCTGGAGAGGTCTGCACACGCGGCTGCCGCTTTTGCGCAGTCGGCACCCAGAAAACTCCGCCTCCGCTAAATCCCAACGAGCCGAGCGAATTGGCAGAAGCGGTCGACCGCATGGGCGTCAGCCATGCGGTTATCACCGTCGTCAACAGAGATGACCTTCCCGACGGTGGAGCTGATCATTACCGCAAGTGCATCGAGGCAGTCCGGGAACGTAGCCCAGATGTCGGTCTGGAATTACTCTGCTCAGACCTAGATGGAAATCTCGATGCACTCGCTCACCTACTAGTTGACCTGCCTTTGCGGGTATTCGCTCACAATGTCGAGTGCGTCCCTCGCCTCGATTCAGTGGTTCGTGACCCTCGCGCATCCTTCGAGCAATCCCTAGAAATTCTGCGCGAGGCTAAGCGACTACGCCCCGATCTGGTCATCAAATCGAGTATTATGGTCGGCGTCGGAGAAACCGATGAAGAGGTCGTCGAGGCGATGCATCTGCTGCGCCAAGCAGGTGTCGAACTGATTACCCTCGGCCAGTATCTCCAACCGAGTTGGAAGCATCTAGCAATCGACAGATTCCCTGAACCATCGACCTTTGCTGCTTGGGACCAGGCCGCTCGTGAGATGGGCTACAAAGCCGTCGCGAGCGGGCCATTAGTCCGCTCATCCTACCGAGCAGGTCTTCTCTGGGAGGAAGCGATGGGTGGCGAGCCAGTCGTAACAAGAGATTCGACCGGGTCAGCGATAAGTCACCTCAATCCAAGCAAGGACCTTCTCACAAGTAAGAGCAAGAGTTTGTTGGCAACCAATGAGGCGCGGCTGTCGTCCGAGCATCAAACGATATGAACGAGTAGCGGGTGAAAGAAGCATGGCGGCGAAGAAGAAGCAAAAATCCCTGCAGATTCCAACCGCTCCGTTTCGCCCCGGTGATGAAGCAAGTTTCGATCCATTCGTCAATGAACCTGGTGATTTACCTCGTCCCAACCCTGCAACTTGCGTCGCTGCTGACACCACCGACTTGGCAAATGGATTGGTCAGAGTTCTCGATTTCAAGGGAAATGCCAGCGGACCATGGGACCCACAACTAACTCCCGATGAGCTCCGCCAAGGACTCGAGCACATGGTCCGTATGCGCATCTTCGATGAGCGCATGATGAAGATGCAACGCACAGGTAAGCTGTCATTCTACATGCGCTCGCTCGGAGAAGAGGCGATTGCCATCGCCCAGACGATGGCACTCGAGACGCAGGACTGGATATTCCCCTCCTACAGGCAACCGGGTGCCCAGTTCGTACGCGGGCGGGACATGGTCAGCATGATATGCCACTGCATCGGTAACGTCGAAGACAATATCAAAGGTCGACAGATGCCGGTTCACTACTCCTACAAGGAAGGCCGATTCATCTCAATCTCAAGTCCGGTCGGGACTCAGTTCAGCCAAGCTGTTGGAGTGGCTATGGCATCGCAGTACAAAGGGCTTGACGAGGCCACCATCACTTGGATCGGAGACGGTGCCAGTGCTGAGGGCGATTACCACTACGCCCTCAATTTCGCCTCTGTCTTCAAGCCTCCAGTCATCCTCAATATCGTCAACAATCAATGGGCGATTTCAACTCACAGAAATATCGCTAGTGGCAGCCCAACCTTTGCTGCTCGCGGGCTGGCGTACAATGTCCCGTGTATTCGCGTCGATGGAAATGACTTCCTCGCACTCTATTCGGTCACCAAGTGGGCGCGCGAGCGCGCTGCGGCTGGCGAGGGAGCGACTCATATCGAGGTGCTAACCTACCGCGCTGGCGCCCATTCTTCGAGCGATGACCCGAGCCGCTACCGACCCGGTGATGAGGCCGAATTTTGGCCTGGCGGCGATCCTGTTGACCGATTGTCAGGCCATCTTATCGCCATCGGCGAATGGTCTGATGAGCGGCAAACTGAGATGGAAGAGCGTATCGATGGCGAGGTCATGGCCGCCTACAAGGAAGCGGTCACCCACGGTGATCTGGCCAACGGCCCATACCCATCTGCTGACACTATCTTCACCGAGGTCTACGAGACCGTCCCTTGGCACCTGCAGGAACAATGGGATGAAATGAAGCGATGGAGCAATGATTGAAATGGTCGAAATGAACATTGTTCAAGCAGTCAATTCTGCACTCGACAATATGCTTGAGCGTGACGAGAATGTCCTCTTCTTCGGAGAGGACGCTGGATATTTCGGCGGCGTATTCCGTACATCTGACGGTCTGCAAGAGAAGCACGGAAAACATCGAGTCTTCGATACGCCACTCTCTGAGGGCGGAATCGCGGCGATCGCTTTCGGAATGGGAATCAACGGGTTACGCCCGGTAGCGGAGATCCAATTCGCCGACTACATATTCCCAGCCTACGACCAAATTGTCAATGAAATCGCCAAGGTTCGCCACCGCTCCGGTGGCGAATTCTGGTGTCCAATAACCATCCGAACGCCAGCCGGCGGTGGAATCCGCGGGGGCCACCACCACTCGCAGAGCCCAGAATCACAATTCACCCACACCTCCGGACTGAAGGTGGTGTACTCATCGACCCCATACAATTCGAAGGGGCTCCTCATAGCCGCAATCGAATCCAACGACCCCGTCGTAGTCTTCGAGCCCAAGCGCTGCTATCGCGGCCCCTTCTACGGCGACCCTCACAATGTCCCCACTTGGAAAGACCACCCAGAAGCGGAGGTTCCAGAGGGTCACTACACAGTTCCCTTGGGTGAGGCAAGGTTGGCCATGGAAGGCAGCGATTGTACTGTCATTTCTTGGGGAGCGATGGTCCACGTTGCCGAGCAGGCCATCAATGACTGCGGCATCAGCTGCGACCTAATCGATTTACAAACGCTGGTTCCTTGGGACCGAGATGCAATCGTCAATTCTATCGAAAAGACGGGGCGATGTGTGATTGTTCACGAAGCCCCCAAGACGAGTGGATTCGGTGCTGAGATGGCTGCGAGCGTGCAGGAGCGATGCTTCTACCACCTCGAAGCCCCAATTGAGAGAGTCACGGGATGGGATACACCATTCCCGCACACAACTGAGTGGGATTACATGCCTAGTCCCGCAAGAATCGCTGACGCGATAAAGAAAGTAATGGAGGAATAAAAATGACGAATCGAGTGTTCAAATTGCCGGATATCGGAGAGGGAGTTGTAGAAGGCGAGGTCGTGCAGTGGCACGTCTCGGTCGGCGATAAGGTCGCCGAAGACGATGCTTTGGTCGATGTGATGACCGACAAAGCGACTGTGACGATTCCTTCACCACACGATGGTGAGATTACTGCGCTGCATGGTGGAGTTGGCGATATGGTAGCTGTTGGCGCAGCCCTAATCGAATTCGATGGTGACGGAGATTCTCCTGCTACTGAGCCGGCCGAGAAGGCTGCACCAGAGCCTGATCCCGCGCCTTCACCAGAACCTGCTGCTGCACCTGCTCCGGCAGCTGCAACGGCACCAGTGGCACCACCACCCGTGCCGTCAATCTCTGCACCTGCACCACTTCCCACTGTCTCTGCACCAGCGCCTAGCGCAGGTGGCAAGGCGCTGGCGAGTCCTGCTGTGCGCCGACGTGCGCGCGAGGCAGGAGTCGATCTGAGCGCGGTTCGCGGCAGCGGACCAGCCGGACGCATACGCCACGCAGACCTAGACGCATTCATCGCAGCTGGCGGGATGGTTCAGGGAGCTGCACCAGTCGCATATTCGACACGCAGAACCGATGTAGAGGAAATCAAGGTCGTCGGCCTGCGCCGCAAAATTGCTGAAGCAATGACCCTCTCAAAGCGCCACATTCCGCACTTCTCCTACTTCGAGGAAATCGATGTAACAGAGTTGGAAGAATTGCGACAGACGCTCAATGCGACTCGCTCGCCAGAGCAACCGAAATTGACCTATCTGCCGTTCATAATGCTCGCACTAGCCAAGTTGATGCCAAAGCACCCCGAATGCAATGCACACTACGACGAGGCCAATGGTTTGGTTCGCCGTTATGGAGCAATCAACCTCGGAATCGCTACACAGACCGACCGTGGACTCTTCGTCCCGGTCGTCAAACACACTGAAGCGATGGATGTCTGGCAGGCCGCAGCAGAGATGCAGCGTGTCTCAGGAGCGGCCCGCAATGGTACCGCAACCCTCGATGACCTGACTGGTTCAACCTTCACAATCACCAGCCTCGGCCGCGATGGTGGCCTTGGTGCGACTCCGATCATCAACCACCCAGAGGTCGCTATACTTGGTGTCCACAAGGCGCGCGAGATGCCCGTAGTACACAGGGGCGAAATTGTCGTCCGCCGCATCATGAACGTCTCGAGTTCATTCGATCACCGAATCGTCGATGGAGCCAATGGAGCGGCTCTTGTGCAGTCTCTC
The DNA here is from genome assembly GCA_029250665.1 of Candidatus Thalassarchaeaceae archaeon. Classification (GTDB taxonomy): domain Archaea; phylum Thermoplasmatota; class Poseidoniia; order Poseidoniales; family Thalassarchaeaceae; genus MGIIb-O1. The sequence goes on from JAQXEV010000040.1 coordinate 5,949, forward strand.
AAGCGTATACTTGAGCATCCTGCAATGATCTTCATGTGAGGTGAAAGAATGGTTGACACTCGTAAATGCAAGGTTCTCGTCGTTGGAGCCGGACCAGGGGGCTACGTTGCAGCAATTCGTAGCGCTCAGCTTGGTTTGGACACTGTAATCGTCGAGGGAGACAAAGCGGGCGGCACCTGCCTGATTCGCGGATGCATCCCTAGCAAGGCGATTATTCACGCTGCTGAGCGCTTTGAGGCGTTGCGGCAACACGCCGGCGAAGGCGGTCACATGGGACTGTCTGTGGCTGGCGAACCGGAAGTTGACATGGCCGCGCTTGTCGATTGGAAGGATGCTATCGTCACCCGACTCAACAAAGGTGTCGAGTCTCTACTCAAAGGAGCGGGGGCCGAGCTCGTGAAGGGGTGGGCATCTTTCACCGGACCGAAGAAATGTACCGTTGAAACAAGTGACGGGCCGTTAGAAATCGAAGCGGAGAACGTCATTATCGCCACCGGCTCCAGTCATATCGACCTCCCATTCATGCCGTGTGACGAGGAATTCATCCTCTCGTCCACCGGTGCCCTCGACCTACAGAATCTACCAAAGTCAGCAGCCATCGTTGGTGGCGGCTACATCGGCCTCGAACTCGGCTGCGCTCTGAGCAAACTCGGGACCGATGTAACGGTCGTCGAAGGAATGGATTCGATTCTCGGAATCATGGACAAAGAGATTCGACGACCGCTCGAAATCTGGCTCAAGCGACACAAGGTCACAATCCACACCAACTCCCTAGCCCGCGGAACCGAAATCAAGGGCAAGGGAGCCAGTCGCAAGGCTCACCTTACCTTTGAGAAGGACGGCGAAGAGCAGACCATCAAGGTCGACAAGGTGCTTGTTACCGTTGGACGCCGCCCCAATACCAAGGGCTGGGGAATAGAGAATATGGGGGTGCGAATGGACACCGGAGGACGCTTCATCCGAATCGACCGTCAGTGCCGTACCAATGTTCCCGGCGTCTATGCGATTGGAGATGTCGCCGGCGAGCCAATGCTCGCCCACAAGGCATCAGCACAAGGCGAGATGGTCGCTGAGATCCTCGCCGGCCACCACCGAGAATTCGACAAGGTGGCAATACCAGCAATCGTCTTCACCGAGCCAGAAATTGTCTCGGTCGGCCTATCTCCCGACGAAGCAAAGGAGCGAGGAGAGCAGATAATCACCGGCAAGTTCCCACTCGCCGGCAACGGGCGTGCACTCACACTCGAAGCGGAGAAGACAGGTGGATTCATCCGCGTCACTGCGCGTGAGTCCGACCACGTGATACTTGGAATCCAAGCCGTGGGAAGTCATGTGGCTGAACTCCACGGCGAATTCGTCCTTGCACTCGAAATGGGGGCACTGCTCGAGGACATCGCAGACGTAGTACACGCTCACCCGACAATGACAGAGGCCTTCCATGAGGGAATCCTCAAGACCCTCGGGCACGCAATTCACGCAGCCTGAGGCGGAGAAGAAAACGAGGCAACAAAGATGCGACCACTGCGCATCCTTCTAGCAGGAATCGAACCGCACACAGCGGTCGACGAAGCAATGCGAATAATGCAGCAACAGCGCATCAAGGACGAGATTCCCGACACGCTAATCCTCGTCCAACACCCAGAAGTCGTAACCCTTGGACCAAAGGCGAAGCGCGATGGGGCTTTGGAAGATCCAGCACTAGACGATTACTCTACTAAAATTGTCGACCGAGGTGGCGGAATGACCTATCACGGACCCGGCCAACTCGTCGGCTATCCAATCATCAAATGGCAACAGGACGAGCAATCCGTTCGCAGTATCATCAACCGAATCGAAGACTGGGTTATGGCTGCTCTCGCAGATTGTGGAATCGAAGGATATCGCGACGAGAGAATGATGGGAGTCTGGCTTGAGGACCGCAAGATTTGCTCCATCGGTCTGGCCTTCAAACACTGGGTCAGCCGCCATGGATTAGCTATCAATTACAATACGAACGAGGGTCGCATCGAGGCATTGACCTGCTGTGGACTCGATGCGGGCACAACCACTTCTCTCGCTGCAGTCGGTCACACTCATGACCTCGAAGGACGTCTACTCGACCGCGCTCGATTCGAAGAGGCGTTGCTGGTTCATGCAGAGGGATTTCTCGGACGCGTTCCGATGAAACCTGAGAGTTGGTCTCCGGGGTTGGTTGCCTGAGACCCGCGGGGAGCGAATTGTCTCACCACTGGTCACTCGACCCCGACACCACTTTTCTGAACCATGGTTCCTTCGGCGCAACGCCTGTCGTAGTACTCGAAGAGCAATCGAGAATTCGTACGCAAATGGAGGCAGATCCGGTCCGTTTTTTCGAGCGCGATGCTGTCGAAATGATGGCTGGAGCGGTCGGCTCTCTTTCGGAATTTCTCAACGCTGACCGAGATGGCATGACCTTCTGTCACAATGCTACTGGCGGAATAAACACCGTGCTGCGCAGCCTTGTGCTAAACTCAGGTGACGAGATTATTGTCCCAGACCATGCTTACCAAGCATGTTGGAATGCGATTGAATTCGTTGCTCGACGCTGGAAGGCGAAGGTAGTCGTCGTCGAACTGCCATTCAGATGTGAGTCTGAGGATGATATCATCGAGCCATTGCTCGCTGCGATTACCCCTCGCACCGTTCTGGCGATGATTGACACCGTTTCGAGCCCGACTGCAATTAGAATGCCTTTCGAGCGATTAGTGGATGAATTTCAGTCGCGCGGCGTGGATGTTTTACTCGACGCAGCACACGGACCAGGTTTGGTGCCGCTCGATTTGACCTCGTTGGATGCAGCTTGGATCTCTGGCAATTGCCACAAGTGGCTGTGTACCCCAAAGGGCTCGGCCTTCCTTCACATCCGTGAGGACAAACGTGAATCAACAAAACCGCTGACAATCAGTCACGGTTACGCGGCAGACATGCCACCGGTAGAGAAGTTCCGCTTCGAGTACGATTGGCAGGGAACTTCCGACCCATCTGCAATCTTCTGCGTCCCGAAGGCCATCGAAACTCTCGGCTCGATGATTTCAGGGGGATTTGAAGCCATTATGGAGCACAATGATTCACTCGCACGCAATGGCCGCGATATCCTCTGTGAGACTCTAGAAACAGAGCCGCCACTAGCCGATTCGATGCTAACAGCGATGGCCACCATCGACCTACCTGGGACTTACGACGGGCCACCGGATTTCCGCGGCGATGCCTTGCACAACAGTCTGCTCGACGATTGGGGAATTCAGGTTCCAGTCTTCCCTTGGCCACACCACGAGATGCGCTATTTCCGCATCTCGGCACACCTCTACAACTCGGTAGAGCAGTACGAATACCTCGCCCACGCCTTGCGCGATTCTATGTGAGACAGGTTGAAGCGAGGAAGGAAAGAGGGAGAATCATGCCTGAAGCAGTCGTTGCCATCACCGGAGCATCGGGCGCGCGTTACGGGGTACGACTGCTAGATGCCCTGTGCGAGGCGGGATGGTCAACTCATCTTATCATCACTCGCGAGGGAGCTATCAACCTCAATCTCGAATGCGGAATCACTCCCGAAGAACTCGCCTCGAACTCACTCATCACCCTCGAGGATAACGACAACCTCGCCGCTCGCTCCGCCTCCGGCTCAGCCCGCTTCGACGCCTACATCGTTTGCCCATCGAGCGGCACAACAATCGGCAAGATTGCTGCGGGCATCTCTGACAATCTCGCAACCCGCAGCGCCCTCGTCGCGATGAAAGAGCGACGCAAACTAATCCTCGTCCCTCGTGAATCCCCCTACGCAACCCCCCACCTGCGTGCAATGGCAAACCTCTCCGAATGGGGCGTAGTTATCCTGCCCGCAAGTCCCGGCTTCTACAATAAGCCGGAGTCCATCGAAGACCTCGTCGATTTCGTTGTTGCTCGGATCCTTGACCAACTCAATATCGACCACAATCTAGGTCGCCGTTGGACCGGCGATGAAATCGGCTCTCAGTGAATCGAATCATCATAGGTACCGCTAGCGGTTGGGTTCAATAGGCGCCCAAGGCGGCGGCAATTCTGCGAGGCATCTGCATGAATGAGGTCATCGAGGCTGAAATTGCGGCTGAAGAAAGCCCAACAAGCCTCAATGCGAGGCTGAAGGAACAGTTTGAGCGTACGAAGCAACTTCCGGCCTCTGTCCTCGCAGTAATCGGAATCATGCTTGTCGGCACCATGGGTGGCGCAGTCCTATACGGTGACGACATCGTGGACTGGATTCAGGGAACTCCCGATTACGAACTCATCGAGTTCGACCCTACCAGCGCACGAGGCTACGCTGAGAGCATCATCGCCCTCGGCCATCCAGAGTGGGAAGGCCGAATGTCCGGAACGAACGAAGAACACAATACAGCCGAGTTCATCAAATCCAATTTCACAACGATGGGGATTCCATCGACGATCGAGGACTTCGACGTCCCAATGTTCGTCATTGATGATGAGCCAGAGCTGGGAATCTGTCACGCAGGCGATGTGGGAGAAACTCTCCCGGCATTTGCCTGTGGAGCAACCGACATCAATGCGGATTTCATCGAATTCGATCACAGGTCCGACTTCGTACTGCAAGGTTACTCTGGCTCATCTTTCATCCGCTACGTCGATGATATCGAGGTAGTCGACTTGGGAACTGGCAATGAGAGCGCCGACTGGTCCAGCGCCGCCAGCGCAGTCGCGCTCATTCACATGACCAATGAAACGGAATCAAACACTCCTCTATTCAAGCGAGCATCGGAGAATGATGTGGAGGGACTAATTCTCATCAATGAGCGTCAGAACTGCGACGAACTCGTCGCCAATGATTGCGTTCCTTACTTCAAATCAGTAGGGATTTCAGAAATTGAAAACATTCCAATCGACTTGGGATTCATCATGGTCAGCAAAAGTGTTGGTCAGACGATTATTGACAATGTAATCAACCAAGATGGTAGGCTCAAATTCCTCACCTTCGTCGAAAATGCAGGAGAAGCTACGATCAAGGTTCCATGCGGGATAATCCAAGGTGAAACGGAACAACTGATCATCATCGGGGCCCATCACGACACCGTCTACATGGGCCCAGGAGCGGTCGACGACACCTCCGGCACGGCGACCGTGCTCGAGATGGCTCGACAATTCGGACTCATCGAAAGCCAACTCGGCACCCCAAAATACACCATTTACTTCTGCACCTGGGGAGGCGAGGAAGAGGGGTTGTATGGATCGACTAACTGGGTGGATAAGCACATCGATAACCTGTATGAAAACCTCCGACTTTACGTCAATTTGGACATGAATCATGTCGACGCAGAGCGCAATTCGGGTGTGACTCTTTTCGGCAATCATAAGACCGACGTCGAGCATATTCAAGGAATCACGGCGAAGTTCAAACAAGAACATCCAGACCTAGCGGACAGCTACAATATCAACGTCCGCAAACTCGCAAATACCGACATGCCCTACAATTCCGATCACGCACCGTTCGTCTACAATATCGACGAGGACGACTCGGATGGCAAGCGGTATGGTCGAGCCGTGGTCTGTTATGGCTCAGGTTCGAGCGAATACCACACTTATCTCGATGACATGAGCCGATTCAACGAGGAGAGCCTGGCAGTCTCAGGCATCATTTACGGCTCTCTTGTCTACCATCTTGCCTATGGTAACTGAATGACGAGCGCACATCGCGCTCTCGGATCACTTTTCGAGGTGTGATAGAACGGCTTCGTAATCTGGCTCGATTCCAGGATTCTCGGCAATCCAAGCATAACTGATTTTGCCATTTGCCTCGATTACGAAGACCGACCGCTGTGCCGCGATATAATCCGGCATGACGAATGGAATGCCTACGCCGTACGCATCGATTGCGATGCGGTCGGTGTCTGAAAGAAGTGGGAAGCCAATTTCGTTGGCATCAGCGAATGCCGCATTGGCAAAGATGCCATCGGCTGAGATGCCGATGACTTCGGCTTCAGCAGCTTCGAGACGAGTCATAGAATCTGTGAAGGTGCACATTTCCTTGCTGCATACGCCTGTAAATGCTGCAGGATAAAACAAGATTACTACTCGATTTCCGATTGAATCGGATAGCCGAAACATCGTCTTGTCGAAAGCCATCAACTCGAAATCGGGTGCTATGTCGCCTACTGAAACCATGACTGCGCGAGGACCTCACCAATTTCAAGTTCGCGCGAGGCGAATTGCCTCAAATCGTTCTGGCTTTGGCTCACTCACATTCGTTGGGGAACACTAATTCCGAGGAGTGATAGTCCGGTTTCGAGAGTTCTGGCTGTCAGATCGCAAAGAGCCAATCGACTCTCTCGGGTCAAGCCCTCGGATGCGATGACGGGGCAGGACTCGTAGAATGAAGCGAATGCCTGGGCGATTGCGTGGAGTTGTGTGGCTAACTTGTGTGGCGAGTGGGTTGCACAGGCCAAGTCGAGCGCTTGGGGGAAAGCGATGATTGCTCTGGCAAGTGTTGCTTCGCGCTCATCATCGAGTGAAATTGAGGAATTACGGAAACTATCTCGCTCAAGTTCGGCCTTGGAGAAGATGCTGCAGATGCGTGCGTGTGCGTACTGCAGATAGGGTGCTGTATTACCTTCGAATGAGAGCATCTTCTCCCAGTCAAATGTGTAATTATTGGCACGATCTGTGGAGATATCGGCATACTTTACAGAGCCGATTCCAAGCATGTGAGCAACTTCGGCGCGCTCATCAGCAGGAAGTTCAGGATTCTTCTCTGCGATGAGCGAATCAGCCCTTTCGACCGCTTCGACGAGCAGGTCCTTGAGTTGCACAGCGCCTCCAGTCCTGCTTGCGAGTTTCTTGCCATCTGTTCCCAAAACGAGACCAAATGGAACGTGAATAGCATTGACTGACTCGTCCATGAAGCCAGCACTTCGCGCTACTTCAAACACCATCGCAAAGTGCTGAGCCTGCTCGGCGCCGACTACGTATAGGAAATCTCGGCTGCCGACATTCTGAATTCTATCGATGATACAGGCGAGGTCGCTGGTTGCATAATTGTAGCCGCCGTCGGCCTTCTGGATAATCAGAGGCAGCGGCTCACCCTCGCGATTTATCCAACCCTCTGGATAGACGACCTTAGCTCCCTCGCTCTCCTCAAGCAGCCCTGCCGCTGCTAACATATCGACAACATCCGGCAGCGCTGCCTCATACTTTGACTCACCAGCAAGGTCATCATCAGTCAGCAGAACTCCCATCATCTGGTAGACATCGTTGAAGTGGAGCAACGAGCGATTCACGAGCATCTGCCAGTGAGCAATCGTCTCTGGTTCACTTGCTTGCATCCGAACTACTCTCTTACGCGAACGGTTGGCAAAGGCAGCGTCGGAATCGAATTTACTGCGTGCATCAGAGTAGAATGAGCCGAGATCAATCTCGTCAGGAGGAGTCTCGATGCCGATATCGATAAGATGCTCGATGAGCATACCGAATGGCGTGCCCCAATCACCAACGTGGTTCTCGGGTACGACTGTATGTCCCTTGTAGGTAAGCATGCGATTCAGTGCATCGCCGATGACCGTGGATCGAAGGTGTCCAACATGCATGTGCTTCGCGACATTTGGTGAAGAATAGTCGATGACAATGATGCGGGAGTCTTCGACGGCAACACGGAGCCGCTCATCTGCAGACGCCTCCTCCATCCGCATCGACAACCACTCATTATCAGCGGTGAAATTGAGGAATCCGTTGACCGAACTGACCGTGCAAATCCCCGCGGTACTCGAACCCAAACCAGCCAACACATCCTCTGCAATTGCAGCCGGAGACTGACGCAAAACCCGCGCCAACGAATGACACGGCATCGCAACATCAGCGAAGTCCGAAACTGTCGAGCCGGCGAGCAACCCAGACCAATCTTCCTCACCCACATCCAAATCAGACATGACCGCTTTGAGAAGGGGGCGAATCGCTTCTACCAAATCTCGCATTTCATCCACCTCAAGTAAGAGAGTACCTCAGCATTGCAGCGATTCCGCCGAATGAAGTGTAAAGGGTCGCACCCTCCTCGGAATCCATCGAAATCAAACGCACCTTGGCAGAAGTGTGTCCCGCTAATTGTGTCAATTCATCAATCATATCCATGGTTCTATCTGGATCTTCTCTGATATCCTCCGAATCACATTTCGGACAATCTGGAATCTCCGAGCGATGGTTCTGACTCGCTTCCCATTCGTGCTTGCAGGGCTTGCATCTCCATCCAACACGCCGCTTTTTCAGCCCCTCAGAAAGCAGTAGCATATCGACAGCACCCTGATCGAGCGCCGACCTAATCATCATCTCACCATAGGTCGCCTTGGGATGAGCCTGCATAACCTCGCGCAGGAAATTGTCGACGATTTTGCGCTCAGCATCAAGCTCAATCTGATCCATCAGCGCGCCCGCGCGCTGAACTAGCTCCCTTAGGCCGCTCTCATTCGAGTACCCCACATCAAAGAAGGGCTCGCGAACCAATTTCTTGACCTCGTGGTGGAAATATTCGTTCTTCACGACGAAATCCTTGGTTTGACCTGGGCCACCGACGATGATTCCTTTGATGTCAGCGATATTTGGTAGCCAGTAATTGCAGGCGTGTTCGGTGGCCCGCTTGAAGAAATTATGAGCAGCCTCCTCGATCAATCTCTCGAATCGCTGGGCTGACTGGCCTCCTTGTCGATGCTTACCCATGATATTGGATTGCAATTCCTCCTGACAATGGATGCGCTTACCCGTTGCGATTCCGTAAGCGGCTTCGCCGCGGTCGATGACGAAAAGTCCGTACGAGGTACGATCGATCAGCATGTCCTCGAGTTGGGTGAGTTCGAATGTTGAATCACAACGATATCGGAATGATGAGAAAACCTCTGGTGGGTCATCGATTACAACAGTGACCAAACGAGATTTGTTATTCCCCACGATTACGTGACCCACGAAAATTCCTAGGCCGTTCTTCCCCGCCGTTTTGTAACGATTTAGAACTGCGATAGCCGACTCGATGGCATCTCCTACGTGCTTTCTAGTCGACTTCGACTTGATGTTGGCTGCTTGAGCAGACTCTTGTCCTAGCTGACCTCTGACATCACTAATCAGTCGGTCAGGCGGGATGATTACAGTGACGAGTTCGGTGCCCATCCCGCGCATGCCTTGAAGCTCCTCGAGGGACTTCTTCGTACGCAGCCTTCGCTGCTGCATCTCCAAGTCATCAGCCATGGCAAAGCCTCCATCCGAAAGGCCGCAGCGAGCGGCATTTCAACCCTCTCGCGCGTATCTAGCGAAGGCATTGAAAGGGGCACTCATCCCCGAATGGACGATGGCGACCATAGTACTCGCCCTCGGAGGTAGCCTTCTGAGGCCCGAGGTAGACGAGCGACACGCGTGGCTCGAGGAGCTTGTCGGCATCATCCGTGACCGTGTTACAGTCGACGATAGAATAGGAATTGTCGTCGGCGGAGGCGCTCCGGCGAGGGAGGGAATCGCCCTTGCTCGCCCAATTGTCGATAACGAGGATCGCCTCGACCGAATCGGCATCGCAGCGACTCGTCTGAACGCCACAATGGTTCGAGAGGCGTTGGCTGACGCCGGAGTCATGGTCTCGGGAACCATTCCTCATTCAATTAACGAAGCGACCATGCTCTTTGACGAGAGACCTGTCGTGGTCATGGGTGGTACAACCCCAGGTCATACGACCGATGCGGTCGCTATCCGCCTAGCAATCGCCAGTGGAGCCGACCGCTGCATTATCGGCACCAATGTCGACCGCGTCTATACTTCAGACCCGCGAACAGACGCGGACGCCATCTCTTACGACTCATTGACCCACGATGAATTACAGGAAATCGTTGGGCCAGCCGAACACAATCGCGCGGGACCAACCGGCGTCGTCGACCCCATGGGAGTGGCCGACGCCACCAAAGCTGGGATGACTTTGTGTATCCTCGACGGACGCAAACCAGCCATCATCCGATCCGCCATCGAAGGCGAGGCTTTCGAGGGAACTGTGGTCGAGTCCGAAGAAGAATGAGTGATTCGCATGAGTCGAAAGGACAGAATCGCAAAGGCCGCAACAAGAACTGCCGCTCAAGCGAGAGAAACTGCAGCGCGTGAGCGCGGCCGAAGCAAGCGAACCACCAGCGCATCAGGAGTCAGCCCACATAGGCACTGCTCAGTCTGCTGGGCACCAATCCCGCTCAACGCAAAACCTCCCGTGTGCTCCGACGAGGAGTGCGAGGCAACGAACGAGAAGCGAGAAACGTCACGGAAGCGTCTGACAATCATGCTCTATCTCTTCCCAGCGATTGCGATTCTTCTCGCAATACTCACATCTCTGTGACGACGAGGCATCGTCAGGTTCAACACTCAGCACAATGGGGCAATCTGCATGAAGATGGTTCGAGTCCTCGGAGTCCTTCCCGGATTCGTCGGATTCGTATGCCTGATTCTGGTCACCGCGAGTCTTGTTGGAATCGACCTCGATGAGACGCGTGTCAGCGCTACAACTGTTCCATGTTTGGACGACGACGCAGGAGGGTGTCCTGTTGGAATGACCGGTTCTAACTTCTATGTCCCCTGGGGATTCAGTTTGCTCGATGTTCAAGTGACTATCGAATGGAGCGAACCTGCAAAGGCTTGGATTGGTGTCGTCGACGCTAATTATGCAGAATCTTGTCCACCAGACTCCAATGGATTGACGACCTGTGAAGCGGAGGATTTCGAATTCGTAGCAGGAGGTCCGGAATATAACGATGAATTCACTTTCTCTCTCGAGCCGGGCGACTATCGCTTTACCAGCGCTGGACGTGATGGATCGAATCTCGACGACCAATTGGTTACTATCAGTACCTCGATTCACATCTCGGCTGTCGGCGAGATTATGCTCGCTCTCATAGGAATACTACTGATGGTTGGTGGTTTCGAGATGATCTTCCCAATCAAGCTCTTCTGGAAGAAGTTCGTCGATGCTTGATAGATTCACCACAGAGTGTAATCAATCATTGGAATAACCATACAAAGGCGCCGAGAGGGTTGAAGAACTGATTGTCCCTCGAGGGTTCATGGCGGTTACCGAGTGCAAATCATGCGGTGCTCAGATTAGAGCCGAGGGTCTTGAGAGATCTTACGGTGGCCACACCATCTACTGCGTCACTTGTGGGGCTCAGTTCCACGCCGAATGATGCGCTGCTTCGCATACTCAACGCTTGTCTTGCCGACCACGCTTAGGTCTGGGCGAATTGCGCATCGCTTCTTCTCTGCGTGCTAGAATCTCTTCTGGCGAGCCAACAGGCTCGATCTCCTCCACCTGACGATGCCATGTCTCTGGCAGAGCAAGTGGATCGTTCACCTCATCTGCGGCTATTGACTCGATTAGCAGGCTTCGCAGTCCATCGATTCCTTGGCCTGTTTGTGAACTGATGCGGATGACACCCTCATCTCCCTCAATCACTTCATGCAAGTCGGACTTGGAATGGACGAGGAGAAGTGGCCGCTCAACGAGGAGTTCTCGGACCTCGCCGAGGAGGTGTTCCTGGTCCTCACGGCTAATTCCGCTCTTCTCAGATGGGTCGATGAGGAAGAGAACAACATCTCCTACATTCTCCAAGGCGGCGATGGCCTGCATTTCGATTTGATTACGATCGGTCATCGGACGGTCGAGTAAACCTGGTGTATCGACCATCTGGTAGGTGCGCCTGCGGTGTTCGAAATGCCCTACGTGTAGGCGCTTAGTAGTGAATGGGTAAGCGGCAACCTCAGGTTCGCCGCTTGAAAGTTCAGTGATTAATGCGGACTTTCCTACATTAGGAGCGCCCGCGACAACGATACATGGCTCTGCGGCATCGATTGATGGGAGTTGCCGCAGAATGTCGCGGGCCACCCCCAACCAGAGGATATTATCGCTGATTTGTTCAATGATTGATGACATCCGTCCGTATGCATGCCTGCGTTCGGCGTGAAATGGCTCGATTGAACGGAATTTCATCATCTTCGCTTGTGATTCGCCGGAGATTTTGCGGACTCTCTCAGCGGCCCACTGAATTGCGCCGAGATTCTGGCGGAATTCGTCCGCTCCAACAGCCGCATCGACCAGTGCTTGATCGAAAGACGATTGCGCATTGAGGCTGGGCCACTTGTCAACCCACTTCAACAAAGTCTCAGCAATCGTGTCACTGGCAGTCTGTACCATCCGCGCCATCTGCTTGCGGACACGGTGATACTTGTCAGGATCCTCGACTAGGAGTGATTGCTTGCTGGCGCGGCGGAATGCCTTGTCCAAGACCTCTTGTGGGTACAGAACAGTCGGAATCCTACGCCACTCCACCGAAGCCATGACCTCTCCTCCGTTCAAGCGGCTCTGCTCATCCTTCTTCAATCAGCGTGCTTTTCTATGGCCATCTGCACGCGACCCCATGACCGGCGAACGCCGCGGTAAGAGAATCGACGACCTACCCGACTGGGCGAAGCGTCTTGCGAAGGAATATGGAGTCACTAATCTGGATGGCCGACAGGACATTTTCTTCGGTCCGTTGATCGATAGAAGGAGTGGACTTCGCAAAGATGACCTAATCGAATTACTAATCGATTCCCGCGCATTACGAGAAGATTTTGACCCATGGGTACGCGGGATGCTACTCGCCACCTCGCGAAACGCGGTAGAGATGCTCGATGAGGACGGAGAATACCGTTCGATTGCCCGTGACGTCATTGTCGAAGTGCGTCTGGTGACTCACCTTCGCAAATCATACATTGAGGATGAGGAGCTACTAACCTTCGAGAAAGAAGACATGCGGCGGCGCTCCAACGTTCACGAACAAGCCGAACGCCAAGCTGATGGCGGCTCGGATGACAGCCATCTTTGGGGATGAGCGATGTCAAACCTCGCGAACCGGGAATGCGTTCCCTGTAAAGGCGGTGTACCCCCAATGACCGTGCAGGAAGCAGAGGGAATGAAATCGGGAGTGAATGCCGATTGGGATGTTATAGACGGCCACCATCTTGAGCGCGTGTGGACATTCCGTGACTTTGAATCAGCACTCGATTTTGTCAACGCCGCCGGCGCCATCTGTGAGCAACAAGGGCATCACGCCGACTTTGAATTCGGCTGGGGCAGAGTAAAGGCTCTCATCTGGACACACAAGATTGACGGACTAACGGAATCTGACTTCATTTTGGCCGCGAAATTCGATGATATTTGAGGTGAATTTATGTCGAAAGAATTTCGTTTACACGCTTTTGTTTGCACAAATCAGCGTGATCCAAGCAAGCCACGAGAATGTTGTGCTGCGAAGAACTCACTCGATGTGATGACGCGGCTGAAGCGGGCTGCTCGCGCTGCTGGAATTGACGATGTGAGAGTGAACAAAGCAGGTTGTCTCGACCGTTGCGAGCAGGGAGTCTCCTGTGTCATTTATCCAGATGGAATCTGGTATACTATTCCTGACGACGATGCGGCTATCGCCCGCATCGTCGAACATCTGGCTGGCGGTAAGCCAGCGAGTGAATTTCGAATGGGTGAGTGAATGGAACGAATTGTGTATACAAAAGCCGGAGAATTCGATGCTGAACATTTCAACACTTTCGCGGCTTCTCGAAGATCCACTCGAGACTTTCTTCCAACACCAGTTCCAAATGAATTGATTGAGGAAATTATCGCTGCCGGCCTGACTTCACCGAGTTGGAGTAACACCCGCCCGTTCGTGGTAGCAGTAGCCGAAGGCGAAGTCAGAGACCGTTTATCTGCGGAATTTCTAAGTCGATTTGAGTTGGTCAAAATGGGACAAGGAGAGGGGATTTTGGGGAAAATTAAGGCTCTAATTCGTAGGAAAGGGTTGCCCACTAGCAATTGGTTAATTCTCAAAAAATATCACAAGGATTTACTTCCAAGATCCCAAAGAATTGGCAAGGAATTATTCACTCAAATGGGAATTGATAGAGGTGACAAAGATGCTAGGGATAGATTCTGGGCGAGGAATTACGAATTCTTCGGCGCACCCGTGGAGTTGTTCTTGTTCACTCACAAAAGTCTGGGTAAGTTCGCAGCCTCTGATGCTGGCCTTTTCATGCAGAATCTAATGCTTTCAGCGCATTCGAAAGGATTGGGGACTTGCGCTCAAGGCTCCGTCGCAGTTTGGGAAGATGCGGTTCGAAAGGAGTTTGAGATCAGCAAAAATTACTCCCTTCTTTGTGGGATATGTGTCGGATATCCAAGTAAGGGCCAAATAAACAAATTTGAAGCGAACAGAATATCTCCCTCGGAGATAATACTTCCAGAGAAGAATCAATCCTAATCGGTACCCCTCTTACATCATCGCTGAGTACAGGCAGATAGCAATCATGGTTGGAAGTACAACCATCGGGAGGATTGGAATACTGTCCGTGTATCCCCTGAACTTGGGAGCCGCTACTGTAGCGAAGAAGGCCGCCAAACCCATGGCAGTACCTATCAGAATGGCCTTGCCGGCTTCTTCATCGACATTGAAGCTGCAGTAAATGTTGACTATCGCGAGGGCCAGTAAACCTCCACCAATCGCCATCCTCATGGCAGACGATTCTCCACTATTGATGCCCTCGACATCTCCGAAGATGCTCTTGTTGAAGCCCACCGGATCAATGTTCATTCTCATTCCTATAAGCAGCGCTACGCCGCCCACTATTTGCATGGCTAGGGTGTGTTCCATGTGGTCTTCTATGACATGAAGGCCCTTCATGATACGGGTAGCAATTCCGTTCTTGTTCTAGATTTCTTCTAAACTAGATTTCGTGAGCGACGTGCTCGGTGCTCTCGCCCCAGCAATCCGCTTCCAAGTTCTGCTCGGGACCATCCTCAAGCAGACAGGGATGATGGTTGGTGAATACATCATCATAGGTCAACCAAGGCCTAATTATCCAAGCGTGAACCATCCAGTACTCCTCTAAATTGACATTGACACCGTCCCTGTCGTCACAAGTCTCCTCGTCCAAATTCGCCCCCATGACTCGGAACTCGACAGTTTGGAAGCACAGGGATTCATGGCGGTGCCACCAGTCGTTATCCCCGGTGAAACCCTCGGGAGGGGAGTCGGCAGGGGCGTGGACAAACCACGCGAAGCCGACTAGTTCAGACTCCCTCTCCTCTCCTCCATACATCAGGAATTCAGGCCGATCATGCTCAAACACATCGTCGATTCTCGTATCTGGGAACTCCGGGTCTTGGGCATCGAATCCAGGATCTTCCATTGAGAATCCATTCAACATTACATGATGGGTGCCCATACCCTCGACGTAATTCACGGACATCGTGTAACCAGCATCCTCAGCATCACCCAGTGTCGGCCACTGTGAAGCCCACTCAATAGCATCCTTCATTTCGTATGTGAGAGTCTCGCACAATTCTGGCTCTAGAACTCCCTTGGTCATTCCTTCATACGCGGGATCCACATGATGACCTCCAATCCCAGTGGAGTTACACCACCATGGATTGGTGTTGGGGGTGTATCCACTGAGCGGGCAATCGGGCTTACCATCGCCGTCGAAATCTCCGCAGTAATCTGGATTCTCGGTATCGAAAAGTTCACTTTCGTCATCGATGAAGCGTTCCTCATCATTGATATCCTCCTCGGCTAAACAACCGGAGAGTGACACCGACAGAAGAAGTAGGACCACTAGAGTAGCCAACGACCTCATGCCCATACGGAATCACGAATTGGAATAAAACCACCACTCAATTGACTCAGACGCTGGCGCCGGATCAATCCTCTAGAAATTCTATTTCGAAATTACTAGAATTTTGACTTTGAGAATCTCAAAAATCGACGCCTTCGCCAGCCAGAGCCATTAACTCCGAATTGACGACGAGACAAATGTCATCTGGTAGATTGACTCCACCAGCGCCCCAAGAAGCGATGATTGGTACAGCCAATTGCTTGTACGCATCACTATCCAAGACTGCATTCATCGTGGCCATATCTGGCCATATACTGACTGCGACAATTGTGTCCGCGTCTGCCGAAAGTGCACCTCGAATGCATCCGTTATCTAAGGCATAGGCGAGGAAATTATCCTTCCACGTCTGCACCATTTCTCCTGTTAATTCATTTCCGCCGGTGCTGACGCACCAGTACCTCGCTATGGGCATGAACCCCAGTTAGAGAAACTCGATATGAGCCTTTCCGGAATATTGACTCACTACAGAGGCACAGAGATCGCAAAAGTGAATCGATTATTGTGATCTGAGGGTCACAATCGTACAGGGCGTGTCGCACCACAAGCCTGGCACTTGAGGAGGGTAGTACGGTCTTCCTTGATGAAGCGAGTATCAGGAGCGCGGCACTGCTCACAAAGGATGTAGGCCTTGACGTAACCGACCAATTTCTCCTTGATTCTCTTTGGAGGAATTCGCCCCTTGAACATCACACGGACCTGCTCGCGCGTGCCCGAGGTCCCCAACTCATTGACGAGGTACTGATAGACGTGATTTGGGTCGCGGTCCATCGAATCAACAATAGCTGCAAAGTTTCGGAGGATGGTCTGACTTCCTTCGACGAGAATCTCGGGCGGAGGCATTGTCCAGCGATTGCGCTCGCTGATGTCCTTCGGGATTCGATCGCGCGCTCGGTCGAGCAGAGCATCGTATTCGAAGTCGGCCATTGGGTCGGGCGAGCCGCGCCTCCTTTTTCACCCCACCGGGCGGCTTCACCCGCTCGCACCAACCGTCAAAGCCCAGTTAGTCGGCCCGTGAGCGTGGGCGAGGACATCGAGGTCAAAGTGGCGCGAGTCCATACTGATGCACAACTTCCTACTCGCGGCAGCGTCCATGCTGCCGGATGGGATCTCTATGCATTGGAGGACACAGAGGTCCTCTATCGCAATGCCACCCTCGTGCGTACAGGACTCCATGTAGCAATTCCAATCGGCTACGAGGGTCAAGTCAGAGCCCGCTCATCCTTAGGCAAGCGCGGGCTCATTCCGCCCCACGGAATAGGAACTATCGATGCCGATTACCGTGGAGAATTATTCGTCATGATGACATGGATCGGCGAAGGAGAATCATACACTATCGCCAAGGGCGAACGAATCGCTCAATTACTCATTACGCCGATTCCTCGTTCGAGCTTCAAAGAAGTCGCATTTGAGGAACTCGGAGAGACCGACCGGGGCCAAGGTGGATTCGGCTCTACTGGTCGATTTTGACGCATTCTCACACGGTTCGTAGAACCGTGCTGCTCCATATAGAACAGACGAACCCTTGATACGGGCCGGTTCGGGCCATCGATTGATGCCACTGAGCATAGACGAGCTTCGCAGCAAGGTCGAGGAATACCGTAACAAGGGCCTGAACAGTCAGCAGATAGCGGACGAACTATCGCTATCTCAGACCACAATCCAATGGCTATCCTCCTCCAATGTGCCCATGGACGATGAGGCTCCACACGATATCCGCGTAGGCTGGCGCTCCATCGCTGTGAAAGCGGCTAGAGTCGAAGCGGTTTCCTACGTTTTCTGTGACATCATCGATGAGGAAATCGGAGATGATGTCGACACCATAGTTGGAATTTCAATAAATGGAATTCCATTTGCTCAAGCAATTGCCGGTCAGATGGACCTTGAGATGGCTGTAAGCCGCTCAATCTCAGAATCTGAAAGCGGCCATCTGTCCGATGTCTTCGCCAGTGTCGGAGGCAAGAGAGTCGTCGTGATTGACGACGTCGTCTCCGGCGGATCTACCATGCGCAAAACCGTTGAGCACCTCCGCGATGCTGGTGCCGAGGTAAAGCTGTGTTTGGTGCTGGCGAATAAGACCGAAATGAACGAGATCGACGGGGTTCCCCTGCGCGGTCTTGTGCGAGTGGTCACAGTCTGAGGTAGGAATCGATGCACTGGGCGGACTTCACCGCTGAACGATTGCGGGATGAACGTGATGAACAGCAGGTCGCTTGCTCGGGAATCACCCCCTCTGGAGAGTTTCACATTGGACATCTTCGGGAGATTTTGTCTGCTGAGATGATTCATCGGGCTTGTCTGGATGCCGGACTTGATTCCCGCTACATTTTCATTGTCGATTCAATGGATCCTCTTCGCAGAGTCTACTCATTCCTTTCGCCAGAATACGAGCGTTACATCGGATGTCCTCTAGCCTTCATCCCAGCACCTGATTCTGATGGCAATCCTGACCCAGAGGCTGGATCCTATGCGGATCATTTTCTGTCTCCTTTCCTTGAGGCGCTGGGTCAAATTGGGGTGTTCCCAGAAGTCATCATGAACCATGAGACCTATTCCAACGGAAAATTCGCTGCCAAGATTCATTCTGCAATAGAGCAGGCTGACGCAATTCGCGAGATTATCGAATCGATTTCAGGCCGAGAGTTAGATGAAAATTGGTTCCCTTACAAGCCACTTGGCTCCGACGGTAGCATGGACGGAGTTACTGTCACTGGTTACGAACATCCATTCGTCCACTGGACTGACCGCCACGGTAATTCGGGTTCTGCAGACATTCGTAAGGCCGAAGGAAAGCTTCCGTGGCGCATCGATTGGGCGGCTCGTTGGGGCATTCATGGAGTGACTTGTGAGCCAGCAGGAAAGGACCACGGAGCCGCAGGCGGTTCCTTTGACACCGGCCTCCCAATCTGCCGTTTACTCGGCTCCGAACCTCCTTCCAAGATGGTATACGAATGGATACAAGTCAAGGGTGCGGGACCAATGTCTTCGTCCTCCGGCAATACCATCGGTCCCGTCGAGGCATTGAGCTTGGTCCCACCGGAAATCGTTCGATATCTGATAGCCGGATCCAAAATGAACCGCCACATCGACTTCGACACAGGCTCAGCACTGTTCCAGATGGCAGACGAGTACGAGAGACTCGTTGCAAACCCCCCGGACTCCGAGGAAGATGGCCTTAGCAAGAGGCAGAAGGTAGCCGCCGTCACCAATAGAGGAGCGATGAAACTCAGTCAAGTAGAACGAGGCGCCGACCCTGCAGATTCACTAGGAGGAGTCTCATTCCGTCACCTTTCGATGCTTGCTCAAATCAAGTCCTCCGACGAAGATGTCTGGACCTCCATGCGAGCCAGCGGACACCTCACAGGCGAACCAAACGATTCTCTGTCACAGCGGCTGACTCGAATGCGAAATTGGATTGGCAGTATCCATTTCCCGGAGGATGCGCGCATTCAAATCCACAAGACAATCAGTGAGGAAGCGCGAGCAGAACT
>JAQXEV010000056.1 GCA_029250665.1 Candidatus Thalassarchaeaceae archaeon
GGTTTTGTAGAGCATCTTATCGAGGCCCCGTGGACCATAAGTTGGCTTCAGAAGATTCGAAAATACGCGTGCTGCGGAAATGAGCTTCTCCTGAACAGCCGTGCCACTAGTCACGCTGGTCTCCTCACTGACCACGACCACCGGAGGCTTGCCTGCTTCCTCGCTCATCGGCCCGCCGACCGAAGAGGCCGTCAAGAACCCTTGCGAATAGTACTGTATGCTGAATTTTTCAGCGTCGTCCGCGTTTTTGCTTCCTGCCGCCCTTGCGCTTTCCGCTGCCGTGCTCCCATTGCCTGCCGGAGCGAGAGCGCCATTCATCGCTGTCGTTTCCACCCCACGACTCGCGCTCAACCTTCTTTCTCAGGGCTCGAGGGAGCTCTGTTACTGATTTTACATTGAGTTTGATACGGCCCAGATCCTTTTCGAGGGAACGGATAGCATCGCCGCCGGGTCCAACCATGGCACCGATTGCTGAATCGTCGACGTAGATGTCGGCGGATGCATCGGTGAGGAATTTTGCGTGTAGTACTGAGATTCCTGTGAGTCGGGTAGCCTCGCGCTTGAGTTCTTCCGCTGCGAGGCGCCATGCGGGGCTGCCGCCTTCTCCAGCTGCTCCACTGACTGGAACTACTGCAATTTCCGAGCCGAAGGCAAACATTTCGTGAGTCAATTCGCCGCTCGGGAATCGCTTGATTTCGATGACCGGGCGGCTGAGATCTGATTCCATTCCGGTTGGAGCACGGACTACCATCTTGAGTTCGAGAACCTCGCTTACCTTGCCCTTCTCGATGTTGATTACTGTGTCTAGAACTTGTGAAATGAGTCCTAGTTCGACCTTACCTACGAGCCTCTGGATGGCTTCCAGTGCGCTATTTGCGTGGGTCACACCGAGTAATCCTACACCGGCGAGGCGGACATCTCCGAAAATCTCGAAATCGCGAGCGCGCCGAACCTCGTCAAAGATGACGAAATCTGGTCTGACGAGGAAGATGACTTCTGCTGTCTTCTCCAAATCGCCTTCGAGGGGAGCGTATTGTGTAACGCGCTGGGGGACTTGCAAATCTCGTGGTGCTTCCATTGTTTTGACCATTGCACCCACAGTCTCGTCGAGGTGCGCCGCAATAGCTTGAGCGAAGGTCGTCTTGCCACTTCCTGGCTTACCGACGACGAATACACCACGATGGTGATCAGATAGACGCCCAATAAGTTCGTCTTGGAGTTCGTAATCGCTGAGTTTGAGATGCGCCACCGGTCGCACGACTGTGATTTCCCAAGCCTCCGAGAATGGTGGCCAAGCGCAAGTAACTCGCAAATCACCAATCTGCATGATTCGGCAGCCCTCGCGCTCAATCTCAATGAAGCAATCCGAGCGCGCTTCGTGCTGTTCAATCACCATCATCAACTCCTCAGACAACCCCTCAAGAGCTGGTTTGTCCCAGATATCCTTGGAAACTTCCTCTAACCGTAGAGCGCTGATGTGTCCGGCCTTCACTCTTGGAGGGCATTCCGCCTTCAGGAAAACCGTAGACGCCGTCTCATCAGCGAGCAGATTCTCGAGCGAATCAGGAAGTGGAGGGTGGTCGCCGAAGGTTGCCATATTCATTCCTCAATTGAGAACATTAACGCACCAGCGTACAAACATGGTACCAGCAAAGGCAACTCCGAGAGATGCACCGATTGGATATCCAAGGGTTCCAGTGAAAACGGCGTATTGCGCCAGTGTCAGTGCAGACACAGTCGCCATATCAAGAAGTGTTGAGTTGTCCCATCCTGACTCCGTACGGATGTGGTTACGGCCAGTCCAAGTAAACCAGAGAAGAGCAACCGTACCGACGATTAACGCGTGGCCAACTACCCACCCCAGAGAGTCGCCGAAAGTCGCGACAATGCTGTCTTGGAAGTCTCCGAAGACCGCCGATGCGAGGTCGAACATGGAACTCCGAGCGGCCTATCGTTCTTCAATCAACGGGCGATTCATTGACGGATGATGCGTCGAATTTCGTCAAGATCAGCGCGTGCGGAAATAGGTGCATTTACGCGCCGAGATTCTATGCCATCGAGTTCGCCAGCATGGTAATTCACTACTACATCCGGATCTTTTAGCACATTACCTGTGAGAATTCCAACGACGCGCTCGTCAGAGCCAATAACGCCCTCTCCAACAAGACGGTGGATACCCGCAACAGTGGCACAGCTAGCCGGTTCTGCGCCGATTCCTGCAGCGTCGACAAGCGCCTTTGCATCCATTATCTGGTCGTCGGTTACCTCTGTCACGACACCATGCAGAGCCTCGATTCCTCGCATTGATTTGCGCCATGAAACAGGATTTCCAATCTTGATTGCGGTGGCGATTGTATCTGCCTTGACTGGTTCGACGTCCTCGCCACCGAGCCAGGCCGTATACAGCGGATTGGCGCCGGCTGCCTGAACAACAGCCAATCGTGGCAGCCGGTCAATTATACCAAGTTCCAGCAGTTCGAGTAAGCCCTTCGAAATGGCAGTATTGTTGCCGAGGTTGCCGCCTGGGAGCACTATCCAGTCTGGAACTTGCCAGTCCAAATCCTGCATTATCTCGAATCCTATTGCCTTCTGACCCTCGATGCGGAATGGGTTGATTGAGTTCACCAGATAGATGCCTTCGCTCGCGCAAACATCCTGAACAAGTGCCATCGCGTCATCGAAATCACCCTCGATTTGTATTGTCTTGGCGCCATACGCGAGCGCTTGACTTAACTTCCCGAAAGCAATCTTTCCTTCAGGGATGAAGACGATGGCATCCAATCCAGAAATCGCTGCATAGGAAGCCATCGAAGCGGAAGTATTGCCTGTTGATGCGCAAGCAACAGCACTCATTCCGAGAGTTTTTGCAACGGTGATTGCAGCGGTCATTCCGCGGTCTTTGAAGGACCCCGTTGGGTTCTCGCCCTCGTGCTTGAGCCACAGATCTTCGACTCCAACTTCGCGCCCCACCGCACTCGCATCGTACAGCTGGGTCGAACCTTCTCCGCGTGCCGCCGCCACACCCTCGAGGACTTCGTCGGGCAGAGGTAGGATTAGTTCGCGGAAGCGCCATACTCCCGAACGGTCGAGTGGTGCTTTGGAGGCAAGGCGTGCATCGAGCACCTCTCGGGTCAAATTGCACGTGGACAAGTCGTGGATTACGTCAAGCGTGCCTGAGCAATCGCAACGGTATCGTGAGTCAAGCCCGGGGTAAGTGGCATCACACCTAACGCACGCCAGATGCCATGCAACCTCCGTACCCATCGTGGAGTCGAGTATGACGGCTTGATTTGAAACCCATCGAGCCGGACTCACCGATGCAGACATAGCGAATTGGCCCAACGCAACGGTGTGAATGAGCGCAGGCGTAGGCTATTGGTCGTCAAGGCGGCGATGACCGTCTATGGTGGCGCAGCACGCGATTTGCTACGAAATCTCCCAGCCATCGCCGAGCAATTCGAGGTTCGATTCCTTTGCCTCAACCTTCGTGACTCGCAGCGCTCTCTAATCGAATCGATAGGAGTCGAAGTGCTTTGTCCGGAGCAACAGTGGGAGGCTGAAGGAGGCCTGTGGAACGAGATCGTAGCTGGACAGGAACGCAGCGCAGCGGCTGCATGGCGAGCATTTACTCCAGCTGCTGAGGCAATCGAGTGGGCCGATGCAATTCATCTGACCGGCGGGAATGGTTCGATGGAATTCCCAGCTCTGGTTCCCGCTGACAAACCAATGCACTTGCATTTCCTTGAATCAAAACCAGGCATTCATGATGATGTCAGCCACCTGAAGCCCGACGGTAGCGGTGGATGGCGCCCGAGTCTCTTGCACATTCTGCAAAGACGACAACGGGCGCGAATCGAAACCTCATTCCGAGGCTTCGCCAGCAATCCAAACTGGATAGTAAGCGCCAACTCCTCCTTCTCCGCCTCGAATCTCAAGCGTATCTACAACATTGATGGAGGAGTTCTACACCCCTCTGTTGATCTCTCAGAGTTCCCTCGCGAGCCGAGTTTTGGAGAGACTGCAGCCTTCGAAGCCGCTGGAGTTGGTGAGTCTGGCACGTATGCTGTGACAATCGGTCAAATTTCACGATTCAAAGGAACTCACGAGACCGTTGAGCACCTTGCAGGAAGCGGCCTCGGTCTTGTCGTCATCGGCGGGGGTTCCACCGATGATATCAGTACACTGCAAGCCCATGGAGAACGGAACGGGGTTGCTGTAAGGGTTCTCTCCGGACTATCATCAGAAGCCATGCGCGCTATCATGCGCAACGCCGCGGCTGTTGTAGGATTAGCTCATGGCGAGGCTTTCGGATTGACTCCTATCGAAGCGATGGCTCTGGGTGTTCCACCTCTCTTCGTCAATGAGGGAGGCTATCGAGAGACAGTAGTCGACGGTAGTAATGGTCGGCTCATTGAACGGGGCAACCTCGATTCGTGGAAGGACGCGCTCGCACAAGCAACCGACCCAGCAACTCGGAACGCTTGGACAGAAGCCGGGCTGGCCCGTATCGAAGAACTCGGTCTAACACCGGACAATCACGCACGCCGACTCGCACAGCGAATTGCCTCACTGCTCTGAAGCGGGGCGCTGGTCATCGAATTCATAGCCGAGGTTCTCTATTTCCCAAGCACATACCTCGGCTATTCGAGCGATTGACTCATCATCATAAATCAACGAATAGTGATCCTTTGTTTTCCGCGTCCCTGACTTCGCGCGAGGTAGAGAAATTTCTGGGAGCCCCAATTCAGCTAATGAGTCGGTCAAGTCGATATCGAGATTCTCGTAGCGGACGAATCTGTCGACCGCTGCGGCCCCATCAATCGTGAAAATATCGTAATCACTCAGAATATCAGAGGTCGCCTCGCGGACAAAATCCGCGAAGTTAGTACCCTCTTTGAGTTGGTC
>JAQXEV010000100.1 GCA_029250665.1 Candidatus Thalassarchaeaceae archaeon
ATTCAGCCGATGCATTGAGAAATGGAGCCCTTTCGGAGAGAACATGGCAATCATGGCTGAATCCGATGATCAGGGGTCGACACTCTTCCCAGAGCAAGTCGTCGATGGCTTGCCAACAATCTATTCATTCCAGTCATGCCCGTTTTGCTTCAAGATTCGTGCACTGCTTGGAAGTCGTGGAATCCGCTACGCAGACGTCGAGGTTGAACCAATGAAAAAGGCCGAGCTCTCCTGGTCAGAATGGAGCGCAGTGCCCGTATTTGTCGACTCGGACGGAACCGCGATGAACGAGTCGAATGATATTCTGCATTACATCGATTCGCAGCATGGTAACCTCTTCCCTCGGGCCGGAGAAGATGCGGAACAAGACCGTTGGATGGATTTCAGCAACCAAGTTCTGGGCAAGTCGATTGTCGCTGTCATCTACCGCACTTTCGGCAGCTCCTTCCGCGCGCTCGAATACGTCAACGGCATCGAGAATTTCTCGCGCAGAGACAAACTCGTCAACAAGTATCTCGGCGGCTTCGTCATGAAAATGGTCGGTCGCTCACGGGCAAAGATGTTCGACGAACCGCCGCGTCAAAATCTCAAGACTCAACTCGATCTTCTCAGCACCGGATTGAACGGAGATTTCTTTGGCGGCGAGAGCCCCAATGGCGCTGACTTCGCTAATTACGGAATCCTACGCTCAATGCAAGGGCTGGAGGGCTTCGACATCCTCGAGTCTCACCCCACTGCCTACCCGTGGTACAGCCGCGTGCAGATGTTTTCCGGCATTTGAAACACTGGCGCGCTACCTAATTCCGCGACCGCAGCAGCGATAGATAGCAGCGGGGTGCGCCAACCATGACTGAGGTCGAGACCGAGATGGTCTGGGTGGGTGACTTGGACAAGGCCGAATTTTTGCTTGCTGCAGTCGAGGGCGAGGATTCGGCTGAAATCGAATTGGTCATTGGTTGCGACGAGGCTGAGGCTGGATTACGATTCCACGTCAAAGGCGATGATCTCCGAGAGGTACGGGCGATTGTAGATGGATTGCTCGCGCGGCTGGGCGCGGCTGAGGCGGAATTCGATTCTGTCAGTCACGCATGAGCGCTTTTGCCGCCTTTCTGCCACTATCAACGGCGGCGTCTGAGAGGTCGTGTCTATTTGCTACATGAGTGCCGGCGAGCACTATTCGATTCTCGAGGTATAACTCACCGTCTAGACGCTCTTCAGCACTGCAAGGGTGGAGCATAATCGATTCTGTTGAACGGCGCGCTGCGACCATGTTTCTCCATCCTGAGCAGCGCGAATCGAGGAAGGATTTGATCGCATCAAGACCTTCCTCGCCGTCTGCGTGTAAGCAGACAGCGTGTATGATTGTACATTCCTCGACGCTGCCCCTCTCGCTCAAACGATCGGGCTGCGTCGCATCGATGACGAGGACACCTGAGTCCTCGCCCCAATATCCCGAGTATGGGCCCATCGGCTTGCCCATCAAGGCCGCATCGATAGCCGCGACGCGTTGTTCTGAACAGCTCTCAAGAGATTCCGTGGTCAGACTTGTCTCGGTAAGTAATGCTGCAGCCGCCTTTGGTGGAATGGCAAGGACGACCGCATCGCAATCAACTTCTTCTCCAGCAACGCGAACTGCCTTGACTCTATTTTCGTCATCGAGAATTACTGCCTCGGCCGGCTTTTCGGCAAGTATCTCAACACCAAGTTCGCGAGCACCTAAAATCAGCCGGCCAACGATACTTGACCAACCGCCAGCAGGGAGGATTAGGCGCTCTTCGCCCGACCCTTCTAACCTCATGCTCGAGAGCAC
>JAQXEV010000101.1 GCA_029250665.1 Candidatus Thalassarchaeaceae archaeon
CGGACCTTTTCAGGTGCGTCATTTCCGCTCGCGACCATGTGCTCAAGCAGGTCGAGGTCGAGTTTGAATTCCTCCCAAATCGGAGGAAGTTCACCCTCTCGTGCCATAACTTGGCCAGACAAATCGTCAGCCTTAGTGACCATCGGATCCATTGGTGTGGCGACTCCACAGAGTCCACCTGCGTGAATGGTCTGGAGGTCGATACCTCCACCCTGAACCGACTCGATAACGGTCTTGATTGGTTCCCATCGAGTCTTGTTTCCTTCTTTGATTCGGCGACCGGGTGCGATGAGGATATTGTCACCGACGGAGAATTCTCCCTTTACCACCGAGCCACCGATGATTCCACCGCGCAACTTCGCTGGCCTCGTACCTGGCCGATTGATGTCGAAGGAGCGAGCCACATACATCAGTGCCTCCTCCTTCTTACCGTGTTCCGGTGTAGGAATCGTTTCTTCAATCGCTTGAATCAAAATGTCCAGATTGACATCATGGTGAGCGGAGATTGGGATGATTGGAGCGTTATCAGCGACGGTTCCTGAGATGAATTCCTTGATTTCGTTGTATGAATCAATGGCGCGCTCGCGAGACACAAGGTCGATCTTGTTCTGAACAACCACCACATTCTCGATACCCGCGATTTGCAGTGCAGCCAGATGCTCACGAGTCTGTGGCTGCGGACACTTTTCAGTTGCAGACACTAGAAGCAAAGCGCCATCCATAATCGACGAGCCTGAAATCATCACAGCCATCAGCGTCTCGTGACCAGGCGCGTCGACGAAAGAGACGACTCGAAGCAATTCCTTCTCGTTGTCTTCTTTCCCATCAGGGCGCTTGCCCTTTGGATAGAAATCCCCCTTCTTAGTTTTGTAAAAGGCGGTGTCGGCATAGCCGAGTTTGATACTGATACCTCTCTTCCTCTCTTCTGAGTGGGTATCTGTCCAGACTCCAGATAGAGCCCGTGTGAGCGTTGTTTTGCCGTGGTCGACGTGACCGACCATACCAATGTTGACTTCAGGTTGACTAGGGAGTTGACTTGCCAGACTCATCAACTCCTGCCGTTTCACTCCTCTTCGTCAGAGGACTTCTTGGCAGCGGCCTCTTCCTCGAGGCCGAAGATCACTGGCAGGGTTCGCTTCCCTGCCTCGACGACCTTCAGATTGATCTGACGTGTATCTTGACTGATGACGTTGCCGCGGAGGTTGCGTCGGCGGCGGATTCCGTCGTACTTGTAGCGGTAGACTTGCGCGTTCTTCTTGACGTAGCGCTTGCCTTTGTAGCCGACTCCTGGTGAGACGAGGACCGACTTCACGCCGGGTCCATCGAGGTCCGGGCGCATTGCGCGACCGGTAACGTCGGAGCCGCCAGTAATCTGAAGCTTGTAGCCAGAAAGTGATCCGTCACCTTCTCCCACAAACATACCATCTACTGCGTCTCCGATGCTCTTGCCGAGGAAGTGGTTGTAGTTCGAACCGGTGATATCTACCGAATATGAGCGACCGCCAGCGACGGGTCTAGTGTCGTTGATCACTGCCTTGAAGGCTTGTTCTTTGCGTGCCATGATATCACCTGAACGGGCGGGCGACGGGAGACCCCTATAAGAGCGGTTCGGAATCACCTACGGTGGCAGTCAGCCCCGCAGCAATTCCCTTTCGATTCTGCTTTCGATGGTTGCGGGCGTTGTATTGTTCATCGTGATGTGCTGAGTACGCCCCCGTCCAACGTTGGTTTTCGCTGCTCTCGTCTCGATCAAACCCTCCGTCTCTAGGGACTTCAGGTGCTTCCAGAATGTTGTGTAACTGCGAGCTTTGACCTCGTTTTCCTCGCAGACGAGTAGGTAGAGCTTCTGTGCATCCCCGCTCGACACCTCCTCTGACTTCTTGAGGCGTCGGCAGATGCCGAGGAGAACCAGTTTCTGATGCAGAGAGAGATTGTCGACCGAACTCGGCTCCAGCGAAGACTTGCGCAGAGTGCTGGGCCTGACGTCCTCCGGCATAACTTCGCCACGGCCGGCCTTCTCAGCCCGACGAATCGATGCGTCGAGCAACTCGATGGCCATCCGAGCATCGCCGGACTCGGCTGCGAAGCGGCCGATTTTGGCAAGAGTTTCGTCGGAGACGCTACCTGTTCTGCAGGCAACTTCGGAGCGCTGCGCTGCGATTCCGGTCAGAGTGTCGGCATCGTAGGGTTGCATCTCGATGACATTCGATTGACCCAGTCGAGAGATGATTGCCGGCTCGAATAACTTGAGCAGGGTCGAGTTTTGGCTGACGAGGATCAGGGAGATTGAGCCTTGTTGTTCCTGAGCCTCGTCGATTCGCAGCAACTTGTAGATAAGGTCCGAAGAATCGCGATTGATGAGAACATCCACCTCATCGAGGATGAGCAGAAGATGGCTCTCGTGCGTGTGGAGGTTGCGTCGAATCGATTGGATGATTTCTCCTGAACTGAATCCTCTTTCGGGGTGTCGGGAATCGAGGCTGAGGGCGATTTGTTGCAGGACTTGGGAGCCTGTTGGATGATTGCGGCAGTTGACGTGAGTGATGACGATTCTTCGTCGACCGTCTAGATGGCGTTGGATATCATCTGCGAAGCGTTGGGTGAGGACGGTTTTACCCGAGCCGACCGGTCCCATAACCACGGCTCGACAACTCGTATCGTGATTCTCAATCTGCGCGAATATCGACGCCATGTCGCTGAGTTCGTCGTCGCGGCCGACCAAAGCAGGAGGGATCCAGTCGTAAGACAGGGGCCCTTTGTCGAGCAGGACTTTTCCTGCTCCGATGCGGTCGAGGTATCCAGTCATTCAACTGAGTCGTGCTCTCACCGTTCTTAGAGATATTTGCTGCAGCGCGCGCGCATACACACGCTTGTGACGCGCGCGCGTGAGGGGCCAACTCAAGGAATCTCATCGAATTGGTAGCCGTTCTCCCATTGCTTCACGCCTAGGGATACCTCAAGTTCGAATGGTGTAATCAATGGCTTGGCATACTTCACCGCGTCATCAATCGCGATTCGCGGGCAAGCGGTATTGACGAAAGCGTCGACCGGATAGAAATCGATGAGGTCCGGTCCGACATGGTCGAGAGCCAGAAGATATCCCTTCTTGCCGTGTTGTTCGAGAAGTCTCTTCATCCGAATTGCAAGGTTCCGCCTCATTTGTCCTGGCTTCTCGCCAATCAAAATACCGAATGACATTGCATCATCAACAGAGAAAATCAATCCCATACGCTGACGTAGAATTCGCTCAATTCGCTCAAACGACATCTCGCTTGCCTCTCCATTGTAAGGATCGAGCAGCGCCAGCGGCTTACCGGTGTGCATCACTAGGCCGATTGGATGGAAATCCCCTGAACCAAGGAAAATATAGTGTCCAATCGAGGGGTCATCGCCTGAGTAATTGCATCCCAGCACCTGCCCCGGGAAAGTCAGTCGAGCTCCACCAACGGGAATCTCGACCTCAAATCCAGCCTTCTCGAAGCGCTCTTTGTATTCGGGCAATAGATGCAGGTGCTGAATCGAACCGACCAATCCCAACTTAGTTCCAGAAAGAGGTGCGACGCGGCCAACCGCGTCGACGAATCGCTCGCGCGCTTCGTTCTCGCTGAGATCGAACGGTGTTGAAGCCTCAGCGAGCCGAGATTCTGCGATTGCCTTGTGGCGAGCGAGGATAGGAACAACGGGGTCAATTTCAGGGTCTCCATTGTAGGTTACTGGGATGAAATGAGTAGGCATTCCCGAATCGATATTCATTGCACTGTGACCCATGTGAGCTACCAATTCGACCCCCATCATCCGCATCTTATCGTGCACCAAATCACATGCCCCATAACACGGGTCAGCCGCTAGAACAACCTTTGCTTCGGAGTCTTCTTCGATGGAATCCATCATTTCGAGGGCCTGCATTTTCAGGCCCTCGGGAACTTGTAGAGCAATCAATCTGTGATCGTTCTCCTTGATGCGCTCAACGAGGTCGTCGAGCTCGAAATCGTGGCGTTCCATGTCCATGTTGACCAATTCGCCGTCCGAGGTTCGGTATTTGAGCGGTTGCCTCGGAACGAAGGGCCGATTATTCGATAATCTCGACTTTTCCGTCGATGATGTCTATGCGCGCGAGAGAGCGGATTGGCCAGTGTGGCTTCTCTCGATTCAGCCGCTCGCGCCCGTCACCCTTCTCGATGGCGATGACTATGTCTTGTAGGATTACTCCCATGTCCTCGAGTTGCTGCAGAAGAGGCTCGAGGGTGCCTCCAGTAGAGATTACGTCATCGACGATGACGATGCGCTCACCAGGCTCGATATCGTTGATGTAAACGGTGGATTGTGAGTAACCAGTAGCGACATCGACGCGAGTTTCCCCTTCCATTCCATACGAGCGCTTGCGGATTACAACGGTTGGCTTTCCAGTCGCGTCGCCAACTGCAGCCAGCAGTGGTAGTCCCATCGCTTCCACAGTGACGATTAGGTCCACTTGAGACCAGTCGACGCTCGACACGATGAGGTCGCGCGTCGCGCGTAATACATCAGGATCCATGCGTGGAATACCATCCGAAATTGGGTGGATGAAGTAGGGATAATCACCCTTCCAAATAATCGGTGCTCCACGCAGTGATTCTTGGAGGATGCTGAGTGGGTCGCCGGGTACCATGCCCGAACCCTCTCAAATTAGGCCTATGGCCTTCAGTTGATCGTGGCCCTTGACCACGCGAATCGTGGTTGGGCTTGGGAACTTCATACCAGCCTTGCGCATAGCATCGCGGGCAGCGGGGTAGAACTCTGGAGAGGTGTGGACGGAGACGACGACATCGTTTCTCTTGCAACGGGCAGCGGTGCCGACGTTCTTTCCAAAGGAAAGACGCATTCCCTGCGAGACACGGTCAGCACCAGCGCCGGTTGCCTGCTTATTCTCACGCAGAATGTTGTGAGGATACTTGTGGATGCGAAGGGCGTATCCCATCTCACCGGCGATTTCTCTGATTGATGCGTTGGAGACTTGACGAGCAGCCTCTAGAGCGGTGTGACGGATCTGAACTGCGTTGTCGACAGTGAGCTCGACTACTACTTCGAATTCACCCGCCTCGGCAGCCTTACGGTTGCCCATGTGGTAGCGTAGGATTCGATTGTTTGGAACTCCACCTGTGTATTCACGGCGGGTGTAAGCCTGGCCCTTGACCTGGCGATACATCTTTGCTGGCTTGCGTGCCATCTCGACTACCTCGGACTCGGCCGACCTGCCTGCCGTATATAATGCTGAGTGAAGCCCCTACGGGGCTGGTTCACACACCTTGTGATGTCTCGGGAGCGGAGTGAGCGGACAGCCTTCAACCGGTGCGCAAACGCTCGCTTTCTCTTTGCACCAATCTTACTCCACTTACAATGAGAATGAAGCCGACGATAAGTGTCCAACCTACCTTTTCGTCGAGCAACCAGACGCCGCCCAATACACCGAAAACTGGCACTAAGAAGACATACGATGCGGCGGCTGTTGCACCCAATTTCTCGATACCCATGGCGAACCAATAGTAGGCAAGAACTGTTGAGAGTGCGCCGAGGTAGAGGATGGCGTACCAATCGGTCATCGTGGGTTCAGGAAGACCATACTTCCAAGTCTCCCAAGCGGCCAACGGGGTGAGCATCACTGTCCCGATGAGTGAGTACCAAACTACGATTTCGAGCGTGCTCGCCTCTGCCTCTCCTTTCCGACGTTCCATCATCCGCTTGGTCATGTTTGTTGTCATTGCCCAGTTCAACGAGGCGAGTAAGATCATGAAATC
>JAQXEV010000102.1 GCA_029250665.1 Candidatus Thalassarchaeaceae archaeon
TTCCACCATGTGCCTAACCCCGTAGACCACCGCCAGCCCTCCAAATACTGCGGCGACAACCGCCGGAGCCAGAATCGCCGTTTCCCGCGGCGCGCTGCGGCTGATTAGGAAGACCAACCCCAATCCCAAACTAATCCAGCCGAAGCGGCCACCATACTCAGGAAATGGCTGGTGGCGAGAGTAGTAAATCGATACTGTGCCAACTGCGATAAAAAGTAAAATCCAGACATCAAGAAGTGGCAGAGACGAGCTGCTCATTCAACTTCACCTCGCGGCTCGTCGCGCCATCCTGGCTTCCAGAAATTATCGTCGTCGAGCCACTTCAACCATTCATCATCCGTGGCTCGCAACAGGCGTAGTGCGCGCCTGTCAAGGCCATCACGCAGCGCATCATCGACCTCACCATCAGCGTGTGAACCGGTCCATTCAATCTGCATCTGGCGCACTAGCCTACGTCCTTCCTCAGGATTGTCGAAATTCATCTCACAGGCCTCTCTCAAGTCCTGTAACCATACTCGAGTTCCACGGATGTGCAGATCATCCTGCAGCGGCTTCTCCTTTCGCTTGAACGGCCACCAACTCATGGATTCTCAAACGATTCGCGCAAGCCGTCACCCTTGATGCTTGCGAATCAATCAAGTCATGTCTCGCACAGGCCTACAACATGGGCCGCATCGTCGTTCACCTGCATGGGCGAGCAAAGGACGCAGCCTTTCGCATGGCTATCTCAGATTACGCCAATCGACTCTCCGGCGAAGGCGTCTCCCTTTCTGAACATCGTAACCGGACCGACCCAGGCCCTTACCTCGAGTCGATAGTAGCCAAGGCTGGAATCAAAAATGTCATCGTGCTTGAAGAAAGAGGCGAGAACCTCGACTCTATGGGCTATGCTGAGAAGATGAAACAATGGCGTTTGTCGAGCGATGATATTCACCTTGTCGTCGGCCCTCCTGGAGGTTTCGGCGTGCATAGTGATGGCATGTCTTCGCTCTCGCTCGGATTAATTACTCTACCTCATGAATTGGCCGCAGTGGTCCTTTTGGAGCAATTGTATAGGGCTTCGACGATTATCAAGGGATTGCCTTATCATCGAGTCTGATCTAACAAATTAGAAGTTAGATTCTATAGTTGTCAATTCGATTACCTTGTTATTTTCATCAACATGAACTATGCGAGGCTCGTGAGAATCTATTCCCTCTTCTTCAATCCCTTGGAAGGATAGTAAAATTACCAAATCGCCCGGATTTACTAGATGAGCAGCAGCTCCATTGATACAGATTTCACCTGATCCCCGAGGAGCCTTAATTGCGTATGTTTCGAAGCGAGAACCGTTGGTCACATCAAGTACTGCGACTTTCTCCCATTCGACTATTCCAGCCGCATCCAATAGGTCTTCATCAATGGAAATTGAACCAACATAATCTAAGTCCGCTTGAGTTACAGTAGCCCGATGAATTTTTGCTCTTAAGAGCCAGCGAATAGGCGTCATCAATTAGCCGCCACCAACAGTAGTTTTTGAATACGAGGGTGGTAAGTTAGCAGCAATTGTTACCTTAACGAATCATGATACCCTGAGCCTTGCCTGATACGCTCGCGCGCGTATGAGGGGTTCCGTTGATAAGTTGGGCGAAGGTCAGGGGATACTTCGGTGGTCGGAATGAACAAAGAGACACAGACTTGGTATGGTCGAGAAAATAGGAAGAAGAGCACGTCAGCCCTGATGATGGTGGTGTTGATGCTGCTGAGTACGCAGATGTACAATTTCATCGGCGCTGAAGAGGCTGAAACCAGTCTTGAGAGGCCGGAAGAAAC
>JAQXEV010000085.1 GCA_029250665.1 Candidatus Thalassarchaeaceae archaeon
AGATGATTGGGCTACAAATTCATGGACTCTCGATCAAGTTACTACGTCAAATGGAGATACAGATGGAGATGGATGGTCAGATACCGACGAATCAGCGTGTGGAACCGATTCAAATGACAATTCATCCATTCCAACTGATACTGACTCAGATGGAATCTGTGATCCTGTAGATACAGATGATGACGGAGATGGATGGTCAGATAGTGATGAAGCATCATGTGGCACGGAAAGTAATAACTCTACCTCAATACCTACTGATACTGACTCAGATGGAATCTGCGACCCTGTAGATACAGATGATGATGGAGATGGATGGAATGATGTAGATGAGGCGGCTTGCGGCACGAATTCGACAGATTCCGATTCGACACCCTCGGATACTGATGGCGATGGAATGTGTAATTTCCTCGACATGGATGACGACGATGATGGTTGGAGTGATATTGATGAAGCTGCCTGTGGCACTAACTCGACCGATCGATTCTCTATGCCAGTCGATACGGACTCGGACGGCACCTGCGACGGCGTCGATGAGGATGACGATAACGATGGCTGGACCGATGCAGAGGAGCTTGCCTGTGGTTCAAACACGACCGATTCGAGCAGCGTACCGGATGATTTCGATTCTGATGGTGTGTGCGATGAGACCGACGATGACGATGACGGAGATGGTTACAACGACACGGAGGATGACTTCCCCTTCGATTCAAGCGAATGGAAGGATACCGATGGAGACGGTCGTGGAGATAATTCAGACTCCGACGATGATGACGATTCATGGAGCGATACTGACGAAGTCGATTGTGGGTCGGATCCTCTGAATCAATCGGATATACCTGATGACCCCGATGGAGATAGAATCTGCAGCATTCTAGATGATGACGATGATGGCGATGGTGTCCTCGACGTTGATGACGCATTCCCAAATGATGCGGACGAGACTGGTGATTTGGACGGCGACGGCGTCGGCGACAATGCTGACTTGGATGATGATGGAGATTCATGGTCGGATGCAGATGAGGCGAATTGCGGCACGGAACCCCGTGATGCAATGTCCGTGCCAACCGATTATGATTCAGATATGGTCTGCGACATCGTCGATTTGGACGATGATGATGATGGTTATGCAGATCTCGACGATGCATTCCCAATGGATGCAAGCGAATGGTTGGATACCGATGTTGATGGTGTTGGGGATAATTCCGATTCTGACGATGATGACGATGGCTGGTCGGATTCCGACGAGGATAACTGTTCAACCGATTCTAAGGATTTGATGTCCATCCCTCTCGACACAGACGCTGACATGATTTGCAACTCGCAAGATTCCGACGACGATAATGACGGAGTGGCAGATGTCACTGATATCTTCCCGCTCAATAGCACAGAATGGGCAGACATGGATGGAGATGGAATTGGTGATAATTCTGACAGCGATCGCGACGGCGACGGTGTCGAGAACGACGAAGACTCATTCCCAGACAATGCAGAGGAAGTCTACGATACTGATGGTGATGGGGTTGGAAATAACGCTGATGAAGACGATGATGACGATGGTTGGGACGATGAATACGAAATCGCTACCGGCTACGACCCCCTAGATGCGAACTCGGCGCCGATCGACACAGACGGTGATGGTGAGACTGACAATACCGACCGTGATGATGACGGTGATGGTTTTGAGGACCGTGAGGAAGAGCGTTGCTTATCCGACCCATTGGATTTGGATTCAATTCCAACCAACGCCGATGGAGACTCGCAGTGTGACGAATTGGACGAAGATGACGATAACGATGGTGTCGCCGACGTTTTCGATGATTTCCCATTCGACCCTCTCGAGCATAGAGATAGTGACGGAGACGGTGAGGGAGATAATTCAGACTTCGATGACGATAATGATGGCTGGTCGGATTACGCCGAATCTCAATGTCTGACAATTTCAACCGACGCAAACAGTGTTCCTGCGGATTCAGATGGCGATGGTATATGTGATCTGAATGAGGAAGCAGATGGTGGCATTTTACCCGGATTTGGAGTCCTAGCAGCGATTTCTATGCTGAGCCTAGCTGCTCTCGCACGTAGAGATTGAGTGGCGCCGACAGCAGGACTCGAACCTGCGACCTGTGGATTAACAGTCCACCGCTCCACCAACTAAGCTATGTCGGCCCAGCCCTGCGCCGGTTCTCCCCTTCATGAAAGAATCGGGTAGTAGTAGTCACTTAGAGTTCTGAACCGTTGGCAAATATTGCCACTTCTAAAGAAATAAATCAGTGATTGAAAAGTAGTGATTCGCGGCTCATTCCCACTCGATTGTTCCGGGTGGCTTGTGAGTGATGTCGTAAACGACCCGATTCACTTGTCCCTTGAGTTTGTTCGTAATTTCGGTGCTGATTTCAGCGAGGATATCGTGAGGAATCTCAGAGTATCGTGCGGACATGCCATCGAGGCTTGTCACCGCGCGCACGACGACGGTCTCGCCATGAACGCGAGCATCTCCGTGCACTCCAACGGAACGCACCGGTAGTAGGGCAGCGAAATACTGCCACGGAATGTCGCACTTGCCCTCAGCCGCTGCCTCACGAAGTCGGACTTCGACGATGTGACAGGCTTCACGGCAGGCCTCTACACGCGGCCGAGTCAAATCACCGAGAACTCGCACGGCAAGGCCAGGTCCGGGGAATGGTTGCCGTTCACTGGACTTAATCTTCAATTGACGAGCGATTTGCCGAACCTCATCCTTGTAGAATTCGCGCAGAGGTTCAACGATGGTCAGATCGACATCCTCTGGCAGACCACCCACATTGTGGTGGCTCTTGATGACGTCTCTCTCGCCGCCACCAGACTCAATCCAGTCTGGTGCTATGGTTCCTTGAACTAGGAATTTAGCGCCGCAGTTGGCCTGTTCTTCCTCAAAGACCCGAATGAATTGCTCACCAATTACCTTGCGCTTGTGCTCAGGGTCGGTGACTCCCTCAAGGTGGTGGAAAAACCGTTCTGATGCATCCACAACCTTGAGCTCAATGCCCATCTCCGCGAACATCTCACGTACTTCCTCGGTCTCTCCCTTACGCATGAAACCGGTATCGACGTAGACGCAATGAAGCATACTTCCGACTGCACGATGAGCTAGGACTGCAGCCACC
The DNA here is from genome assembly GCA_029250665.1 of Candidatus Thalassarchaeaceae archaeon. Classification (GTDB taxonomy): domain Archaea; phylum Thermoplasmatota; class Poseidoniia; order Poseidoniales; family Thalassarchaeaceae; genus MGIIb-O1. Next base: position 3,144 of record JAQXEV010000085.1, read on the forward strand.
GAGCTGTCGATTCCTCCTGAACAAGCAATGATTGCTGTATCATTGATTTGGGACTCAAGAGCCTCAATGGCCTCGTCGACGAGCATCTGGGTGTTCATCATTGAATTCACCCTTGGATTGACTCGTCGTCTGAGATGACCTTCGCGGTCATCGCCGATCTGTAATCTGAATAGGCAGCAGCGAGCGCGTCGTTGGACGTGGCTAGAATCTGCACAGCGAGAGCGCCCGCATTATCTCCGCGATCGACACCGACGGTGGCGACAGGCATTCCAGGCGGCATCTGAACTATTGACAAAAGTGAGTCGAGAGGGACTTTACCGCCGACTGGAACGCCGATTACCGGCTTTGTTGTCATTGAGGCGATGACCCCGGGTAGAGCGGCTGCCACACCAGCCATTCCGATGAAGACTTGGCAGCCATCAGCCTCGGCAGCCTCTATGATTCCCTCGAGATACTTTGGCGCACGGTGAGCCGAAGCTACGCGTATCTCGTAGTTCACATCGAACTTGTCGAGTACGCTTCGGCACTTCTCCGCGATTGGCATGTCGGACTTGGAGCCCAGAACAACACAAATGTCCATGCTACGGCGGGCCACGGCCGGTTCAAATGCCTGCCGAATGGCCCGACTCCCACAAATGAGTCACTGCTCGGATGGAGCGATGAATCTCTCGGGCCAAGCCTCGCCTGCGATGACCAGCGGAGGGGACGCCAATAACTCGGCGAAAGCCTGCTTCTCAACCAACTTCTCAGAGAATGGATCATGCAC
>JAQXEV010000116.1 GCA_029250665.1 Candidatus Thalassarchaeaceae archaeon
GAAGCGATGGCCTCAGGAACTCCCGTCGCAACAGTAGACCACGGCCCACTCCCAGAAATGGTCGACGATTCGGTGGGTACTCTCTTCACAATGGCTAACACCGACTCGATGTCAAGCGCTATCCTCACTCTACTCGCTGACTCCGAAGGCCTCGCAGCCCGTGGTCGCGCAGGGCGGGAGCGTGTGGTCGAGCGGTTCACCTACAGCCACAATGCTGAGCGATTCAACGCTATTTATCGTCGTCTTTCAGACCAATGAGCGGCGAGAAGTTGATGGGGACTGACCTCACCGAACCTCTCGTGAGTGCTGCTGAGACACGTCGATTTCGCGGAGTTGAACTGAGCACTTTGAGCAATATCGCGATACTGCTTTTGATTAGCGTCCTGGGCATTATTCACCTGAAAGCGATACTTCAACCACTGGTTGTCGCAATCCTTCTCTTCTTCCTGATTCGCCCTCCTGCGCAATGGCTGGAGGAAAGGTATGGGCATCCATTGGCTGCCTATGGGATTCTCATGTCCGGCGTTGTTGCGGCGATTTTGATTGGTGCCGAGTTTCTCTATCAGAGCTTACAGGACTTCACCACAGAGGCTGACACTCTCTCGGGCGCTATGGATGAGAAGATTTCTTGGTTGACGGAATTGACGATTTACGGGTATTCGTTTGATACAAGCGCGCTTACCGAGTTGATTACAGTCGAGAGAATCAATGAGATCGCGACTGGATTCATTGGAACTCTTGCTGGCTTCACGGGCAGCGCAGTGACTGTGTTCATCTTCCTGATTTTCATTATCGTCGAGGCCGAGACTCTTCCACGCAGGCTCGAGGCCGCATATCCTGAGGAAATTGGCCGCTTCACTGACATCGTCTCGAATGCTGGAGATGGCATCAACACCTATGTCGTCACGAAGGCGACGGTGGCTTTCGGTCAAGCGATTCTCGTCGCTTTATTACTGTGGTACATGAACATCCCCGGATGGTTCATGTGGGCTTCAATTACCTTCATGCTCGACTTCGTTCCTTACGTCGGCGCGCCGCTTTCGTTCATTCCGCCGGCAATTCTCTCATTCATTCTGCACGACCCTCTGACTGCCCTGCTAATCCTTGGCGCGCTATTCGGCAATCAAGTCGCTTGGGGGCAATTTGTCGAGCCTCAACTCGCTGGACAACGGCTCGACATGTCTCCAATCGTTTTGCTGATTCTCGTCGCTTTCTGGGGCTGGGCGTGGGGAATCATGGGAATGATTCTCGGAGTACCTCTTGCGGTAATCATGAAGTTGGTCTTGGAGAGCGATCCGAGGACACGCCCAATCGCTATGCTGCTCTCACTGAACCCTCGTGTGGATGCGGCTGCGGCTGCACCGGCCGAGAGCGAGTAGTTCCTCTCGGAATGGCCTCAGGTGTGAATAATCACTGCGAGAATACCGTCTGCGCTGATACTGATTGGCTCTCCGAGAGATTCGTTGTGCAAGCCCCTTGTAGAGAATGAGAGTGGCTCATCGTTGAGTGTCCAGCGGGCGCCCTCGATGGTCACGTTTTGGCATGATTCAAGGGCGAAGATTGAGAATTCATCCCCTTTGGGGATGAGGAGATCGAGCGCACCGTCTTCGGGGTGCGCTCTGATGGTAATCCCGCCTGCGTGGTGCAGGCGGATATCGAGGCCCGCAGGGGCTTCGGCAAGGGCTGCCCAAATACCCAGAATATGGTCGGGGCAGCCTCCATCGATTCCGACTACATCGACCTCGGTGAAGCCCCGAGTCTGCAGAAGACCGAGGGACTTGGCGAGGTCGCTGGAAGAATCGTCTGAGAGATGGGTCGA
>JAQXEV010000117.1 GCA_029250665.1 Candidatus Thalassarchaeaceae archaeon
GAGGGATACACCCAACTGAAGGTTCAGCAATATCTCGATGATGTGTCAAGACTCAACATCTCACCCGACCAAACCCAATGGTACAATGTCGATGTTGCCAACATGCTCTCGGATACTCGCATCATAGGACACGAGGTTGATGAGTCCTCAGGATCATCGCTTCTTTTCCTCGAGCGGAGTGTAATGTTGTGCTGCCCAGAGTCTGGTAGTATGCACCATTTCCCCAAGAATTTGATTCATTGTTTTATTGACGATAATCGAAGTAAATGTGACTCTCCAGATGGAGTTTTGTTACGGGCTGAATTATTCTCGATTACACCGAAGGGCGAACAATTAGCTTGGGAGAGATGTTGCAGATCTGAGATGGAAGTTCCAGGTGTTCAGAATGTGGTTGCTCGTTGGCTTTCTTGGCTTAACGAGTAAATTTACGTTGAGCGGTATCTTGAGAAAGCACCCGCCGGTCGCCGGTTCAATGGGCACCCGCATCTCGCGCGTCCACGGAAGAATGGTCCTCGACTCTCGTGGTAACCCAACAGTCGAGGTTGACTGCGTTACTGAAGGCGGAACATTAGGCCGAGCAATGGTTCCCTCAGGAGCTAGCACCGGCCGTCACGAAGCGGTCGAATTGCGCGATGGCGGTGACCGCTGGGCCGGCAAAGGCGTCGACGGAGCGGTTGCAAATGTCAACGGGCCAATTGCCGCTGCTCTAGTTGGAATGGATGCTAGCGATCAAGGCGCAGTCGACGCCGCAATGCTAGCTCTCGACTCTACACCAAACAAGGGCGACATCGGCGCTAATGCAATGCTCGGAGCCTCTATGGCTTGTCTAAGGGCAACAGTCGGCGATGGCGAGATTTGGCAACACCTCTCCGATGGCTCGGCAAGTCTACCCGTGCCACTGATGAATATCCTCAATGGGGGGGCTCACGCGAATTCGAATGTTGATGTGCAGGAATTCATGGTCGTACCCCACGGCTTCGATTCTTACCCAGAGGCTCTGCGTGCTGGCGTGGAAATCTACCACTCACTACGTGCCGTGCTGAAAGATGCTGGATTGCTTGGTGGAGTTGGCGACGAAGGAGGCTTCGCACCTAACCTACCTCGAAATGAGGAGGGCCTGCGCTTCGTTGTAGATGCGATATCAGGAGCTGGCTATCTTCCTGGCGAACAGGTCTCGATTGCTTTGGATGTGGCAAGCCAAGAATTCCTCCATGAGGATGGTTACCACATCGATGGAGGGGTGATGAGTGGCTCCGAATTGGGACGACTATACTCTGCTTGGCTCGATGATTATCCAATCGTCTCGATCGAGGACCCATTTGGTGAGGACGATTGGGACTCTTGGGTCGAATTTACCCAGCGTGAAGGACACAGAGTTCAGGTCGTCGGTGACGATCTGTATGTGACGAATCCCGAGCGTCTCGCTCAAGGTATTGAGATGGGCGCTTCGAATGCGATTCTCATCAAACTCAACCAGATTGGAACGGTCTCAGAAACGCTCGAGGTGATCGCGATGGCAAAGGCTGCCGGCCTTGGCACAATCATCAGCCATCGCTCAGGAGAAACCGCCGATTCAATCATCTCAGACATCGCTGTTGGCTGTGATGCAGGCCAAATTAAGACAGGCGCACCGGCTCGTTCAGATAGGACTGCAAAATATAATCAATTGCTACGAATCAGTGAGCAG
>JAQXEV010000012.1 GCA_029250665.1 Candidatus Thalassarchaeaceae archaeon
TCGAGGGTCATTGTCTGCACCCCAGTCTCACCCACATAGGTGATCACAGGCTCGGTATCGGCAGGCATCTCGCTGGATAGGTCGCTAATATCACCCGTCGGCAGATTGAGTCCCATCTCGTCTCCAGCATCGCCTGCATCAGACGCACTCACCAGCGTGGAAATGGTCTCCATCACGTTGGGGGTCGCATCCCTAGTCTGGTACGAGCCCATTCCAGCGCCGTCGCCTGCCATCATCCCGCCCACGGAGTAGTGGACGTTGACGAGTTCACCGACCTGAACCTGAGTGTACTCGTAGGTCATGAAAGGTACCATCGACATGCCCATCTTTGTGTAGACCGAATCGGTATCCAAATCGGCCATCACTATCTCCTCAATGGTCACGTCCATCTGCATGTTCATGTCGCTATTCCACTCGCTCGTCGTGATTACCATCGAGTAACCTGCTTGAGGCATGGTTTCGAGCATCTCATCGATCTCCATCTGCTCGGTCATGGCGGTCATGAAGGCCTCCATCGAGGCTAGGTAGATACAATTGCCCAATAGTTCCGCAGTGGCGTTATCGTCGTAGTTTTCGGCGTTCTCGTCCATGCATCCGAGGATGTCGTCGACGATTTCCTCGATTTCAGGACTAGAAGTGCATCCAGCCAATGGGGTTGCGATTAAAATTAGGCTGGCAAGTATAGCATATGCTCGGGTCATCGAACTTACAAGATAACGCATTGCCCTTTAATCTGATGCCGGCACAAAGGTGTCTGCTCCTACCAATTACCGGTCAAATCATTCCACATCAAGTGGGCGAGTGCGTCCATACCTGTTTGCATACCAGACTCAAGTCCGTTGCGCCCACCAGCCAATTGGTAGAGAATATCGACGCGGTCGGTGGGCGCGTGCTTGGGGGATTGTTCGCAAGTGTCATCTTCCTCCTGAACGAACTCGTGCATTCCCCTCATCCAAGTCGCTGGCCAACCGCGTGAAATGAAATTGAAGTGATCTGAATTCCCTTTGGTGTCGTCGAGCACGACAACCCATTCCTGTGGGTAGTCGAGCTCGTCGTGAAGGACGTTGTTCAACCGCGCCTGTAGCGCGGTGGCCTCCTCACGCATATCATCCGTCACATTCGTTCCGCGGTCTTCGTAATAGGACCAGTCATCGACCGGGGAAGTGAACAGGTAGAGATGAAAATAGTCCTCGTCGCAGCCGCTCAGTTGGCTGATAAGTTGGGTTTCGACAGGCCAATTTAGTCCGTACATGTCGAGGTTGATGTATGTTGCAATATCGACCCCTTCGGGTAGGTTGGTCACGAATGTCTCGCTCCCATAACCGGCGCCCTCAGGAGATCCTTGACCTTGCCATTCCTCGTAATCCCAAGTTGCGAACTTCCAGGTGTGCTGCGGTGTTCCACCCCATTCTTGCATCAGTCGAGCGAGCTCAAGGACCGAGGCTGTTCCAGTTGCATCGTCGTAAGCACCCTCTGAGGTGCAGCCGGGGTACTCGACTCCAATGATGATCTGTTGTGAGTAGCAGATTGCGTCGTAATGACCGCCAACGACTATCCACGAATATGGGTCAACGCCCTCGTAAGTAGCGATGTAATTTTGGCAATCTTCGCATAATTGCGTTGTGAAATTTTGAATCTCTACCTCGTACCCGAGGTCTTCGAATCGGAATTGGATGAAGTCGCCGGCGTTGGAGTGGGCGACGGTGTCTATCTTGCGATACCCGAAATCCGCAAGGGTTTCGATATCGTCGACGACACGGGCCGCTTCGGGCATCGATGGTGGCGGCCCAGTCGGCAGTGGTTCTAATTCATCTGAATTGTTCAGCACCGAGCTTACCGAATTGACGCCGATGATCGCGGCTAAGAGCACAAGCAGGACTGCAAGAATTGCTCCGCCGGCAAGGGCGGGCCGAGGGATGTCTTCGAGCAACTCATGGCCCGCGATATCATCCAGCAGCGAATCAAGTCTGTCTCGCACTGATTCGCCTGTAATCGACTGGATGCAAAGACTTGACTCATAGATTCAAGAAGATATGGTGCAGGAGGTAGGATTCGAACCTACGAAGCACTACGCACTGGGACCTAAACCCAGCCCCTTTGACCGCTCGGGTACCCCTGCTTGACCCTCGGGCGCTGCGCGCACATCAAGAATCCAGCGGAAGCCAGTTCTGTCCCCATAGGGTCTTAACAGGAGCATCCGGCGAGAGGAATTTGGGGTGCACATGTCTCGCATTGGCGTTCTTGGCTTGGGTAATTGGGGCACCGCGCTAGCCAAGGTTTGGTGTGAGGATGGCCACAACGTGACAGGTTGGACTATCGAGCAGGAAGTCTATGAATCGTTAATGACGACTAATATCAACGAAAAATACCTGCCTGAGAGTGAAATTCCTAGGCTCGATGTGACAATGGAAATTTCAGACATCACCGATACCTGTGAAATCCTTGTTCTGGCCCTTCCAAGTGGTGTAATCCTCTCCGTGGTCAACGACCTAATCCCTTTGCTTCGCCCCTCGCACGTGCTGCTTGATCTTGCCAAAGGATTGGCGCCGACAGCCGAGAGTGAATCGGGAATGATTTCGCAAGAGATTGAGGCTAGATTGAAGGCGGCCGGGAAGGCAAATCCGGTTGTAATTCTAACCGGCCCGACAATCGCGCCGGAAGTTGCTCGTGGAGTGATGACGACTGCGATTGTCGCTTGTCATGATAGGTCTGTTGCTGATCGAATTTCTGAGAGGTTGTCGACTGAGAGCCTAGTGCTGACGGCAACCGATGATATCGATGGAGCGGAGTTGTGGGGCGCCTACAAGAATACGGTCGCTCTTGCTTGCGGGCTTGTCGATGGACTTCGTGGAGGCATTGGCGGTGACAATCTCAAGGCCGCGTTAGTTCTTGCTGGTTTCTCGGAGGGAATCAAACTCCTCGAGGCGATGGGCGCTGAAGCTTCCACCGCCTTCGGTCCAGCCGGTATTGGCGATCTCTACGTGACTGCTACGAGTCCACGCTCGCGTAATCGAACTCTAGGTGAAAAACTCGGTTCTGGCATGTCACTGGAAGAGTCTCTCGGTGAGATGCACATGGTTGCAGAGGGAGTTCGAGCTAATCGGATGTTCCTCAATCGCGCACGACGACTCGACATCCAGGTTCCATTTCTGAGCGCGCTGGGTGACTTACTTGCTGGCGAAGTCGAGGTCGGCGAGGCTGTCCGTCGCATGGTCGAGTCTTACGAATCCTGATTGCCTCGCCCTACTCTCGAAATTGGTCTCTTTCCGCCTGACTTCGCGGAATGTTTGATGGCCCGACGCCGGCACATGGGGACGAGCGAGATGGCGGCGGCTGACCTGAGCGAGTTCGAAATACGCCTGCTGAAATGGTTGGCGGCATCGGATTTTGAAGAGGTGCCGTGGTCGACCAAACGCGCGGCTGATGCCTTCAAGGTCGATGAGAACGAAGTCTACGAGGCTCTGTCCGCCCTCACCGTGAAAGTACCACATAACATCCACATTTACTACGAAGATGCTGCTATTCGCATCGTTGCTGATGATAATATCTAATCTCAAAATCATCCTCAAAAGGATCACGGCGCTCAATCTAACGATTCAGAAGACGACGAACTAACAGGGTCGCGCATGAGGAGGACATCTCGCCATCGTGGCCGCGGAAGATTCGAGGTATCATCGATAAATCCACGTCTGACCACCAGTGATATTTGATCGATAATCACTACGACCACGAACATGACGACAATCAAGGCAAGTACCTTGTCGTAGAGTTGGAAGGGTGTCAGATAGTGATTCATGTACCATCCAATTCCTCCTGCTCCGACCAAACCGATGACCGAACCGTGTCGGACGTTATACTCGAACATGAACAGCATCTGGCTAATCAGTGCATTACTGGCTTCAGGGATGGCGAAGAAGCGCGCGACCTGCCAGCGTGGTAAACCCATGGCGCGTGCTACTTCGAGAGGTTCCTTGCTGACTCCCTCAAGCGCTTCGTACTGCATTTTACCAAGGTAACCAACGGTGTACATTGTCATGGCTAGAACGCCGGCGAGAGGACCAATTCCAACGATGATGACGAAAATGAGAGCCCAGATTAGCGATGGTAAAACACGCATCGCAGCGAGGACCTGTCTCATCGATTGGGAAAGCCAATAAGGTGAGAGATTGGAAGCGGCCATCGCTGCCAGAGGAAGCGAAAGAAGCATTCCGAATACTGTCGCGAGAAATGCGATTTCAAGAGTCTGAGTCATACCTACAACAGCTGGGCTACAGAGAATATCCGACTCAAAGGTGCAAGGTGGATGTGTCCATCCTGCGCGCTCGGTGAGGACTGTGAAATCAGGAGGAAATGCCTCTGACCCGAGCTTCTTGAGATTACTCCAGCCATCGAGTAGTTTCCAGATTGTAATTTGCAAATGATTGGTTATCAATAGCGTGACGATGCTGAGAACGACTGCGGCTCTCAGAATCGGTCGCTGTGAAATTTGACGTAGAGTGTTGGATAATCTTTCGCTCACGCCGAGCCCTCCGCGATTACTGGGAGAGTGGACGAAGTATCCTCATCCTCATCGAATGGGATGAGACGTCGGCCTCTCAATTGGTAGACGCGGTCACAGAATGTCTTGGCTCTGACTGGATTGTGATCGACGATGAGAATCGCCATTCTGTGGTCTTCAGCCATGTGGCGGAAGAGGTCGATGATGCCTCGTGCAGTCTCCGCGTCGAGTTCGCCGAGGCACTCATCGGCGAGAAGCAAATCGGGTTCTTGCAGCATCGCGCGCGCAATAGCGACGCGTCGCTGCTGCCCACCTGAAAGTCGGTTCACAGATTCAAGGGTCTTCTCTGCGAGTCCGACCTCCTCGATTACTGCGCGAGTCTCCTCGCGCATCCGCTTACTCGGGAGAGAGAAAGCGGTCTGCAGGAAGCTGGCTTCCGCCAGCGCTCCCATCAATACATTGTATCCCACGGTCTGATGCTGGACGAGGCCGAGCCTCTGAGGAATCAAACCGATTGCACCTTTGTCGGCTCGGGTGTCTGCTGTACAGCAGCATTCAACCGAGCCGCCCAGTGGACTAACGAGCCCTGCTGCAGTACGCAGCAGAGTGGTTTTACCGATTCCAGACCTACCGGTCAGTCCAACAATCTCTCCTGCTCGGATGGTGAGGTCAACCCCCTCGATGAGAGGAGATCTAGAATCGAAGCCGATGGTAGCATCGGCAAGGCGGAGACGGATGGGATTTGAATCGTTCACCGTCATCAAAATCGCCTTCTCTATGCTCACTCGTCGTACTTCTCATCAAAGTAGGCTGCGATGCCCGGAATAGCCCCAATCGCTTCACTGTACGAACCAAGATGACCTTCGGTAGTCACCTCAGAAATTCCTGGTGCGTTGAGTACACCGTCGAGAATCTCAGAACCGCCCTCGGCAGTGTTCAGAGCGAGGAAAGCCTCGACAATCACGTCGACCTTCTCCTGGCTGGTGGTCTCCATATTGACCATAATAGGGTGGCTTGGGACCTGGCCGAAGACCGGTTCAAGAGGCCGGTACTGGTCTCTCTCAAGGCACCAATCGTTTCCTTCGCAGTGGTCTTCGTACGAGGTCGTCTTGCCAAATGCAACATCACCTACACCCTCAGTCATGCAGCGGAAAGCGCCACTGTAGCTGTAGTACAGATCGCCTTTCTCTGGAATCGAAGCGTTTCCGAAATGCTCCTCGATGGTCGTGCGCAGCGAGGAAATGTCATCGGCGTCGCCGCTAATATCGACTATACCATTGTTGATCATGTATCCCATCGGCATCAACATTCCAGCAGACTTGAGCCATCCAGTGTGGCAGGAGTCCTTACCCTCGAGGTCTTCGAGGGACTGGATGTCAGAGTCAGCGAGGACCCATGCCTGTGCTGTGTAGGATGTGGTTCCGTCGCTCTTCTGGTCGGCAAGAATCGCGTCGAGGCCATGCTGTTGCCAAGCGATCCAGGCTGCGCCTCCATCGAGGAATGCGATATCTGCGTGGCCGAAGCGGAGAGCTTCGATAGCCGCGATATCCGAGTTAATCGGATAGAGTTCGACCGCATATCCTGACTGAGCAGCGATGAAGTCAGCGAGAATCTGAGGGTTCGCAGATGGATTATCGTAATCATCCTGCGTCTTGAAGGCGATTCGGATTACCTTCTCATCTTCTTCTGATTCAAGGCAACCAGCCATGCTTGAGCTCAAAATGAGAGTGCCAAGAAAAGCAATCAACATCATTTTCAATCTCATTCTATTCACTTCCAATGGTTCTGACAAAAATCTCGTCGAGCCGGCGACCAGTCATTTCGATATATAGTTTAGGGCACCCTAAACTAGCAAATAGTCGGGCCACTGTGAGCCTGCTCTTATGCAAAAATGGCTTCTAACTTGTAGCCGATACCCATATCGTGCGAGATGCCCCGCGTAGGCCAATGACTCGTGGCGGAGTACTACGATTCGCGGCCCTCCTAGCGATGTTTGCCATGGTCACTTCGTGGATTCCAATGAGTGTCCCTAGTGACCAATTAGAGCAATTTGACGAGCGTCGGGAACAACTCGGTGGAGACGAACCGACGCTCGAAGAACAATGTAGCTCAATCACATTCGAAGATATGTTCGAATATTCGAAAGCAATCTTCGACATAGAGGTCTCAAGTGATTGGAATTCTGCCCAAGTGACAGCAGTTGCTTGGGTTAATGGAAGCCTTGCCGACGATGTAAGAGCGAGTCTGGACACGTATGTAGCAGCGGTATATCCCAGTGGGGACGATGGATGGATCTCCACGGACGAGAGGGAGGGGGTTCGAGCGATCGCCTCTGAGTGTGTTGAACACACGCTGACACGAATGGGAATGCGCGACGGTAGTCCACACCGTGGAGGAGATGGAACCGACTGGAAGAATATCTCATGGACTGAAAATGATGTTCTGGTTGAGGAATGGAATTTGGTGCCACCTCAACATTCAGAAATCAGAGATTGTACAGGATTCGGAAGTAGCAGCGACTGCGTCGAAGTGCCTGTGGCTCCAGATAGTGATCGTGATTGTGACGAAGATGTCGAGGCATCTGCTAACGTTGACGAATGCCGAATGATGCTTTGGCTCAATGCTACACTCACAATCTCAAATATTGATGATCCCAGTGAATTCACATTGGCTTTCAACGCCTCTAACATGTCTAATGTCGAATATCACATCAAATTCCCTGTGACCGAGGGACTCCGCCTCGATATGTGGGAAGAATGCGAGGGGCGGGATGTCGAGGTCGAGACTGGTGATTATGCCGGTATTGCGCCGCTTCGCGGGAGTTGCGTCGGTGATGACTCGAGCACCTATGACTTAGTCGAGAATGATGATGGTAGCCTGACCTATTCCTTCTACCCTCATATGCCGCAATGGCCGGCTGGTGAAGATTTGTTCGCCGATTTCACTACGGCGCCAATTCCAGTGGATAATCCTCCACAATGGACTGATGATGCTCCTGACGATGAGTCATGGTTTCCACGTGCGAGCGGGGGGGCACAGGTCATAGCCAACTGGAATGATATCCAGAATTGGTTTGTCGATGAGGCCGGAACCGCCTCGCTCGAGGTCAGTTGCCGAGGCGACGAGGGGCTCATGATAACCTACGAGGATCGAGAGATTTCGATGGATGTCCCTCGTGGCGAAGCCGGTGAAGTGACTTGCGAAGGAATTGACCGTGCCGGTCAGTCCTCGGGCAATAGGACATGGAGTGTCGGTGTTCCGTTCCAGATTTCCACCTCATCTACAGATTTAGCCGACCCTCATCCAATCACACTCAGCCCGACTTCTGGATGGCCCGCTCTGAACGTAGAGGTCGGATTCACGTCCGAGCATGATAATGCCGGATCTTACTCTGGACCCTACTCTCTATACATGTCCGAAATCACCGCAGATGTCGCTGCAACCAGCACCGTTCCGGGTCCAGCCTATGTTGCTATTCGAGTGACTGGAGACGGCGTTTACACGATGGAAGCAATTTATGATATCGGAATTGAAAAGGCTAGCAGGGCCCCGGTAATGACCGTAAATAGTGAGGGATGGGACGGTGACTCATGGATGATGAGTGGACAATTCTCAGATCCCGATGGAGAGGAGGTGACGTTTACTTTGATGATAGATGGATCATCTGTTGGAAACATCGCTGTCAATGGAAATACCTGGTCTACTCCAACTATCGACTTCTCGGTTTGGGCTGAAGGAGCTCACACGGTCGAGGTGACTGGTTGCGATGTTTCAGGTATGTGCACCAGCCAACAGCGAGTGGTGGATAATTCGCACCTATTCGTAGAACCTGAGCCTGAACCCAATGCACCGAGCGAACCATCTCCAAGATTGCCTATGATGGGATTGCCTGGGCTGATTCTCGCAGCATCTGCCGCACTCATATACTCGGGCCGACGCGCCTGAGGCCATGAGTTTCTCCGGTACGGTCGAGAAGGAGTCCTATGAGGGCGGCCTGATGGTCGCGTTCGAGGGTCGTGCACCGCGCCTCGGTGCAACACTTCGCGTCATTGGTGGAAAGTCGATTGGGCGCGTGAATACTGTCATTGGCGCTGTCGATCGCGCTCTCATTCACATTCATCCTTTGGCAGAAGGAATCGAGGCCTCGAGCGCTGTCGGTTCTCCTGTTGAAATCGCTCCGCGCGAGCGTCGCGAGCGCTCTGATCGAGGCCGTGGTAGCTACGACCGCCGCGACAATAGCCGAGGCCGAGATGGCGGAGGATTCCAACGTCGTGACGGCCGAAGTAATGACCGAGGGAACAATCGAGGAGGAAATCGCGGTGGCGATTGGGATTGTCCGAAGTGCAATAACAACAATTTCTCATTCCGCGACAAATGCAACCGCTGCGAGGCTGAGCGCCCAAGCGGTGGTGGGAATTCCCGTGGCGGTGACCGCGGAGGCTACCGAGGCGGCGACAAGCGAGACAATCGTGGCGGTGACCGACGCGATAATCGCGGAGGAGACCGTGGAGGAAATCGCGAAGGAAATCGCGGTGGCGATTGGGATTGCCCTAAGTGCAAGAACAACAACTTCGCATTCCGTAACAAGTGCAACCGTTGTGAGGCTGAGCGCCCAAGCGGTGGTGGAAATTCCCGTGGCGGTGACCGCGGAGGCTACCGAGGCGGCGACAGGCGAGACAATCGTGGCGGTGACCGACGCGATAATCGCGGAGGAGACCGTGGAGGAAATCGCGGAGGAGACCGTGGAGGGAATAGCGGCGGGGATTGGGATTGCCCTAAGTGCAAGAACAACAACTTCGCATTCCGTGACAAATGCAACCGCTGCCAAGCAAATCGTCCTAGTGGAGGTGGCTCCAGTGGTGGAGGTAACCGAAGCGGCAACAGCCGTGGTGGCTACCGTGGCGGTGACAGTGGACGCGACTCGAGAGGTAATGACCGCAGAGGTCCAAGACCCTCAGATTCACGCGATGGTGGCGGCCGGGGAAGGGCTCCCGGAAGCAATAGCAGACCGCGCCGATCAGGATTCAGAGGCACAGGTCGTGGCGGCTTCCGTGGTAACCGACCGGGCCGAGGCAGCGGCCGACGTTGAGTCAGCCTCACCCCAGCATTCATCTCGTCTTCTCGTGAGCGGCTCCTATGGCGCGAAGCGCGGAGATGCTCTGGATCGACGTGCTTGAGCATGAGGAATCGGGCGAGCGCGAGGAAGCCCTCGAACTTGCTCGCCACATTACCCAACTAGACCCCGACCATGCAGCTGCTTGGAAGATGGTCGCGCGCATGACACTCCCTCCATCGAGGCGTGGAAAAAGCGAGATGCCGACACTGGCGCAGTCCGCGAGCGCGCTCGGAGCACTACGCCAAGTCGTCAAACTCGAACCCAACGATAGAGATTCTTGGATCCTCGGTGGAATCCTCCTTGTCGATCACCTCGGAATGCTCGAAGAAGCGTTGGCCTGGTGGCAGGAGCGCAGAGCGGTTGAACCGACCGAGGTGACACCTTTGGTTGAGCAAATTGCGATTCTTGTGCGATTGGGAATGTACACTCAAGCTGGAGAATTGCTTGAAATTCTCTTCAGTCCTGAGATGGAATCGCCAGATAACCGTCAATTGGTGAAGATGGATCAGGTTCGAAAAATGGTCGAAAAGGCTGCGAAAATGGAGAAAGATGAGGTTTTCCGCCCACAAAATCCTGAACATCCTCGATGGGAAATCATCGAGCGCATGAAGGGTCGAAAACCTCTTTCTGAGACGTTTTTTCTGTTCACTTTCGTCGCTCCTATTGTCTTCCTAATCGGAACTGTCGCGATGCAGTTAATCGGTCAGTCAAAATTCGGATTTTTATTGGTTTTCATCATCATTCTCGGACTTTTCATGCTGGTCAGTCGGATGGGTTCTGGACTCCTACACACTCTCAATAGACACGCCCTGGATCTTGACCGAGCGCTCGATGTGGAAGCGACTGCAGCGAAGTTATGCGTACCTGAGGACATTCGCGGCAGCAAGCTGTATGAGCACCTACTCGGGAATCGACCTGAAGCTTTTCGAGAGCGGCATCTGAAGATAGTTGACGCGGATGAGAATCTTGTGGTAAAGTGGCGACCAAACCTACCAAATTTTGCTGTTGATTCCGATTGGTGGGATAATGCAGATGAAGATGACGAAGATGATTCTGAGAGTGCCGAGCCCATCGAATTAGATGGCCTCGAGGATTAATCCTCCATTCTACACAGTTCGGATTCAGAATAATCTCATGTGCCGGCTGAGTAATCGTTCAGATAACTCAATTGTTCGGGTGTGAGACTATCGATGCTGACTCCTTCTGCAGCGAGTTTGAGTGCTGCTAATTCGCTGTCCTGCTCGGCACTAATGTCGTAGACGATATTGTCGTAACCCTCACCTTCTGCTGCTAGACGGCAGAGGGCTAGGAATTGGTTAGCGAATGACATGTCCATAACTTCGCTCGGGTGACCTTCGGCGGCTGCTAGATTGACGAGGCGGCCGCGAGCAAGGAGGTGGATGGTGCGACCATTCGCGAGCTCGAAGGCCTCGTTATTCTCACGAATTGTGTAGACGCGCGAGGCGCGCTGCTCGAGATCGGGAATGTTGATTTCACAGTCATAATGACCCGTATTACAGATGATTGCTCCTTCCTTCATCGAATCAAAGTGACGGCCAACAAGGACGTCCTTCATTCCAGTCGCGGTGCAGAAGACATCACCGATGGCTGCGGCATCATCCATTTGCATCACTCGGAATCCGTCCATCACAGCCTTGAGTGCGGGAAGTGGGTCAACCTCGGTGACGACAACGTTTGCACCCATTCCGCGAGCACGATTGGCCAAGCCCTTGCCGCAGTGACCGTAGCCAGCGACAACGAAGGTCTTGCCAGCTAGTAGCACGCTCGTCGCTCGGATAATTCCGTCGAGAGTCGACTGGCCTGTTCCATGGACATTGTCGAAATCCCACTTGGTCGAGGCATCGTTTACTGCGATTACAGGGTAACGAAGCTCTCCCGCGTCACCCATGGCTCGTAGCCGATGGACGCCGGTGGTTGTCTCCTCAGTCCCCCCAATGACTCCTTCAGCGAGTTCAGGGTATTCAGCGTGTACTCGATAGATGAGATCGGCGCCATCATCGAGAGTGAGGGTCGGCTTGAAATCAAGAGTGCGATCAATTGACTCGTAGAACTCCTCGCTATTCTGTCCATACCAAGCATAGACGCTGTATCCCTCAGCGGCAAGCCAAGCGGCCACCTCATCTTGGGTCGAGAGTGGATTACAGCCAGACCAAGAGACCTCAGCACCGGCTGCTTCGATAGCCTCGATCAGAACCGCAGTCTCCTTAGTGACGTGTAGACAACCGGCCACTCTCTGGCCAGCGAGTGGCTGATCTTTCTCCGCCTGGGCGCGCAATGCAGCGAGAGCAGGCATTCTGCTTCTCGCCCATGCTACCTTCAGACCACCTGACTCTGCTAGAGAGAGGTCGGCCACAGTGTAGCGCTCACCAGCGTCCATGTTCACCGGCGGTCACCGCCGGGTCTTCAAGGTGCGGCTTAGCAACCCCTCTTCAGGGGCTGCTCAATTTTGCATGCACCTATCGCTCAATTGCCGCCGCCTTGGCCTTGCTGGGCATAATAGGCTGCGTAGTATTGCTCCGCATACTGTCGAGCAGTCGCTTCATCGTAGCCTTGTCCTACCATCTGTTGAACATAGGCTTCGACTGGGTCCATCTGTTCGACGCCGCCGAATTGCTCGACAGTGTCTCCGGCATCGTCGCCCTTTCCGCGACGAACGAGAACAATAGTCACACCGACGATTCCAAGAATCGCGATGACTCCAATCGCTGCGAACATAATCATCTGCGTGTTACCGCTGTCCTCCTCACAACCGTCCGCGCTCGGATTCAGTGCGCATGGATCGCTCGGACGTGGTAGCAAGTCGATGGTGAACGAATTATCAATAGTGTATCGGGAACCATCGCCCTCGACAATTCTCCAGTAAACCGTGACCTGTACACCGGTGGTCTCCGAGTAGAGATCCGCGATGTTCAGTGTCAGAGTGAATGAGTCGCCGTCACCGAGTGCTGTGGTTCCGGTCGAATTGTACTTTCCAAGCGCCTTCTGGGTCGCCTTCGGTGAAGGAGTCAAATCCAGCGTAGTCTCTACGAGAGCGACCTCGATTTTCACCCCATTCTCGGCTCCGGAGTTCACGACGCCGTTGATTGTGACGAGGTCTTCCTTCTGAGAATCGGTGGAGCGTGGAGATGTGATCTCAACCATTGGTGGGTCGTCACCGAAGTCCTCGCCGACGATGATGAAGTACATCCTCGCCTTCTCAGATTGCTTACCGGCTCTGTCGTAAACGATGAGCTCAAGTCGAATCTGATTCTCTAGAGTCCCGTCACTAGTCATGTTGTGGAAGACGTAATTCCACATATCTCCGCCAGCCGCATCAGGTATCTGATACTCATGGCCCTCAAGTGTTGGGTCATCGGAATCGACTGGGTAGTCGAAGAAGACTCGATATTCGAACATCTCGATTCCTCGCTCGCCCTCGGGCGCGTCAGCATCGCTGCTAGCCGATGAATCAAACGAGAGACTAATGTCTCCGCTATCGGTTAGCCTTACGCGATAAATTGGCCAATCGACTCCACCGACGGTCTTGATTCCATCTTGCGTCAAGTATTCGTCCGTGATATCGTTCTCGATCAACTGCAAGTCCGCAGTAGGTCTGAATTCATCAGCCAGAGTGTCGTCGGTGACCAGGTTGATGTACGTAATTCGGGTGTGACCTTCATCATCGTGGAGATATAGAGTTAGGAGCCACTCGGCACCGATTCTGCATCCTGTGTCGGAACCGCTGTCTGTGGCACAGAAGCTTCCCAATGTTGGGATGCTTGGGCTAGTCTGGCGGATGTGACTGATTTGACCATAATCGATGATCTCGCCCTGCCATCCAGTGACTGACTCATTCATGTCAGTGGATTCGAGAGTCCAATCCGCCGTGATACTCGGTCCAATTGCTGCATCAGCAGTCAGGAAGGAGAAGTCAAGGTCTGAATTCGACTTGATGTACATCGTTGCGTAGGCACCGGTCACAGTGTCAATCGAAGGCGCCTCCTCGTTGATTGTCAAATCAAATCCATCACCAGCGATACCGAAGTTCGTTGGATATGGAGTGACGTGGTAACTCAACATGTTGGAAAGCATAGGCATCGAGGTTCCACCGAATGGCTGTGAGAAGCTCGGGTTCTCAACATCGAGAGTGGTGACAATCATTCCACCAGCTCCACGATTACATATTGAGAGTAGGGACTGAGTGTCGAATGACTCGCTGCGCATCAGTGTGTGGAAAGTTCCCATTGGATCGCTGATGCGTCCACCGCACACCTGTGGAATCTGGTCGAACTGCACCTGTGCGGTGTCCAATCCAGCAAGCGCTACGTAAGAACCGCCATGCACACCTGCAAAGGCGGCGACGTTGACGTTCTCAAGCAATGGATGGTAAGCATCAACGACGACGAGGTCCTCATTGGTCACCGTGTTATTCCATTGATTCCTCATTGCGATGTCCATGCCAAATGGTAGTCTGTTGGGTTGGTACTCGTTGCGGTAAGGCCCGAGATGAATCTGTAAAGTTCCGCCATTCACCATGTAGGCCTCAAGGACTTCGGTGACCGATAGGCCGTCCGAATCGCGGGTCGCAGAGAGTGTCTCGTAATACTCTCCGTAGACCACGTTGTAGTCAGTTTGCCAAGGCATGAGGATTTTCTCATAGTGGTCAAGCCAGTTCTCAGTCGCATAGCGCTCCCAGTCTTCAACCGTCAACTGGGTGTAAGACATGCCCATCGATTCTAGGTCTTGCTTGACGCGCTGTAGGCGATTCTGGTCAGTCGGGTTCGATAGAATTGCAACATCGACACTATTCTGGAATTGGATCTCGAAGTAGCGGTCGTTACCTGACTGCTCGCCATCCTCAGTTAGAATCGCGTAGAAGCTGATATTGTACTCATGTCCATCGTACCAACCGCTGTATGGCGTTGACCAATTCGCGAAATCACGTGCGTGTGGATCGAGGTTGAAAGGCCCATTATCCGCAGAATGTTCGTACACCGTTTGTCCGGAATTCATGTCGACGACTTTCATCATCAATTCGTACTCTCCCGCGATTACTCCGTTCAACAGTGGAACTGAGAAGGAGTGCTCTGAGACCGAATCAAAGGTGTAGACGCACTTGTAGGTGATATCTGAAACACACTCGAGGATATCCGGCTGCATCAGAGTGATGTCAGCACTTGCGATGCTGAAGATGATCTGCGTGTGATTGTTGGCAGTCGTCGTCTCGGTCTTATTGTACCATGTAGTTCCCTCCATAGAGGTGTTGAGAGTGGTAGTTGCATCGATTCGGTAAATTCCAGCACGGAAGTTGTGATTAGCCACTTCCACCTTCTCACGCTCTGCAGCATCGAGGCCATTGATGTCGTTTACGTAGAATCCATCTTCTTCGAAAGTGAATTCATCGATGCGGATGTTGTCAACTGCGAATCCAGCTAATCCAGCATTACCATTGACTCCGTCGTCATTCGACTGGAAGCGCCAGGTCAATGTTACCTCGGAACCCGAGAGATCTGTACACTCAGTAGCCCAGTCGAATGTACTGTTCGATGTCTGGTTCAGAAGAGTGATGTGAGTCAGGTCGATGATGACCGATTTAACCAGAGACTCGGAATCGTACCAGACAACCGACTCGTAGCGGTCGGAATGATCACCCATGTACTCGACCTCATCGTAGCGGCCGTTATTGTCGAAGTCCTCACATGCATGGAATGGACGGATGCCATTCTCATTGAGGTCGGTCCAACTTCCCCAAACGGTTCCTTGGAAGACTTCGCCTCCCTTCGACCACTCAATTTCAAGTCCAGCAGCATCACGAATAGCGAGTATGTTTCCATCGCTGTCAGAGAGGAAGTCTCCCTCAGCGAAGTAATCGAAAGAGAGGTAGGTGAAATCAGTGCCTCCTGATGCGACAGGAATCGGATCTAGTTTGACAAACTCGTTCCAGTTGTCTCCGTATCCCGTATCAGGGTCTCCAAGCCAATAGGCGAAGGAATTGAACACACCACGGCTCTGAGGTAGCATTGGGTGGTCGCCGTTAGTATCATCCAATCGACTTCCATTTTCGTTTCCATCATCCTCCCACATTGGTTCAAGGCCAGAGAAATCCTCGATCGCGATAAGGTCGGGAAGAGCGTTCTTGATTGTCGTCTCGAGCTGGAAATCAGTGAGTGTGTTACCGTAGTTCTGGACACGAATCTCAATGTCGCGGTCACCAGAGGCATACTTCAGTCCGTTTTCTAGACTGACCCATGGCTCCTCTGCGACACCTGGGTCGAAGAGATTCTTTACAGTAATCTGGAACTTGACCTCATCATTCGTGTCATCCGCATTATCGAAGCCCGATGGGTCGGTCAATGTGGTCTTGATGTAGTAAGTTCGGTTATCTACGAAGTCGGCTGTTAGAGAGACTTCCTGCTCAGCACCTGCTACGAAGTTGTTGAAATTCAAAGTCTGACTCACGACCTCTTCGGTGCCGAACTCTACGTCGGTCTTGCGAATTGAGATGTTGTCGAAAGCGAATCCGTCAAGACCTGTGTCCTGTGATGAACCATCAGGTCCAACACTTCCCATCAGACCGCTTCGGAAGCGGAAGCGGATATCGATGACCTCTCCAGCGTAGCGGGTAAGGTCAATCGCATCATCTCCGCGATATTCCACCCATGGGGTAGCTGTGTTGGCGTAGAAATTATTGTTGTAGGTGTTGTATTCAGGGTCATAACCAAGTTGGTAGAGGCGGAAGAAGCGCTCATTGTCCCAGCCGCCGGTGAAGAAGACCTGTTCCCAACCATTACCGTCGCTCCAAACTTCGATTCCACACGAGTCTTCGTAGAGCCAGCGTTCGACGACAGAATATTGCTCGGCAAGATAGAGTTCGAAGAATGCGGTTGTACAAAGGAGATCGACATCGAGGTAAGCTGCATCAGAGCCGCTCAAGTCGACGTTCTCAATGATGAATGCCTCATCCATGTTGTTGTAGTAACCAGATTGGTTGTCCTCACCTTGATGGTCCATTCCGGCCCACATGTAAGTAGTTGGATTCGTATCTGCCTCATACCAATCGTCAATTGCGGAACCGTTGGAGTCTGTAGATGCATTCCACTCCTCGTGCCACGAGGAAGAACCGTCACCATACTCTCCTGTATACGATATCAAATCAATCGAACAGGCTGCGCAATTTGTTGAATCGATATTACCTTCGAAGTCATTTGAGTAGACAAGAGTGTCAGTTCCATCAATTACTTCCTTGACTTCGAGGTCGACATCAATCGAACCAGAAATCGGATTTAGGCCAGTATTCTTCACAGTCAAATTGACGAATCTGGTACCTTCACCAATTTTAGCCGCACCAGTTGCTGGGTCATATGCAGCAGGTGCAATAGTCACCGCAGTAATACCAACATCCTCGTTGTCGAGACTTAGAACTGAGAGGAAATCTCCAGCGCCAGCCCATCCTTGGGTGTCGAGCCACATGGCGCTGTTAGCGAACCTGTAGGATCGGTCTCTCTGTCCAATAGCAATTTCGAAAGCGCTATCTTCTCCTCCAGCTAATTGACCTGGAACGGCCATCGTTGGCCGGCGACCCACATCAAAAGATATTGAAGATTGATATCCAGTTCCGGTTGGATTTGAAAGAATGATTTCTACCGTGTTTATTTCTCTCAGGTTATCAACCAGAAGGTAAGTTTGGTTTTGAGCGCTTGAATCTTGAAGACGCGTTAAGGTAACTTCAGTTGGAACGAAGAAGTCCATGTGTCCATCACGGTTGACATCTGCAATTGTAATCGAGGCACCCAAATAATCACCGAGCATTACGTAATTCTGAGTGTCCCACGAGGATCCAGATCGTGTTGCATAGGAGATGTTTCCAGTAATTCCGTCCACTGCAGCAATTAGATCTACTTCTCCGTCATCATTAGTATCTGAAATATCGAGTCCATAGAGAGGGTAGTTGTGCTCGGCATCTAGTTTGAAGTTGTGAACACCACTTGCGGTAGCGTCAAGCGGGTTTGGATATGTTCCGAGAGTACAATCATACTCGAGGACTGTCATGTTGTCATAGTGCCCATTAGAATATCCAACACCAGTGTTGTATGGTGGTGTACGAAGAAGCCAGATGTCTAAGTCCTCACAGTCAGTCTGAGGGACACCGATACCGCCTCCAAGGACATCTTCACCCCAGTGACCTAGCAGTAGGTTGGTGTATAGCCCATTTGTCAACGGAACAGGTATGGTTTGTTGAGCAGTAATTTGAGTTGGGTCTGGCCCCTTGTAGATATTGAGGTAGTTGTTTGTGAAAGTGGGGTCAATTACGCTCATTACAATATCTGCATCTCCATCGCCATCGATGTCTGCAACATCCATATCTTGCAAGTATGGATTGCTGACGGTGATTGCATCTGATGGATCCCAGTTGTTGATTCGCTCATCACAATCCCCCCAAAGTATGGTTAGATTTCCAGGGACCATTGGTCCACCTACGAATCTGATGTTCTGTTGATAATACACAACATCGTTGACATCATCTCCGTCAACGTCAGCAATGTACACTCTGGTTCCGTCTGCTGTATCTCGGAATCCTGCTCGGTGAGAAGCATTGTTTGAGATGAAAACGTCTTGCCTGTCCCCGAAGCCGCCATTTCCATCGTTGTACAAGGCCGAGATGAAGTGGCCCATCGAACTGGCAGAGACGATATCGTTGTCGTTATCACAATCGATATCGCCGATCGTGATGTACGATGGATCTCGCTGCACAGCATACTGTGTAATGTGAGAAGCGGATGCTGATGGAACCAGTGAGAGCATAGGTGAGCTCAGCATCAACATAACAAGAAGAATTGCTATCCGACCTTCTCGGGAATCGTTTTTTGCGTTCTTTGACGAGGACATCATGACTCCGCCGAATTTCAGTTCTCTCTTATGCCTTCGCCCGTTCTGACTTTAGCAACTCCTTAGGAGTTGTGAGGAATAGGCGCCGATTATGATGCTTCGAGCCAACTTGGGTTCGGGGCGTACTGTATCTCGGCCCCACCATGGATTCGCTCTAGACGGCCGAGTAGCCAGAGCCTATCGAGGAACATCTGGAGCCCGATTCCCGAGCGGTTGACACGCTCTCCGAGCAGACTCTCTATCGACCCTAGGGAGAGCGATGTATGACCGTGCTCGCGAACGACGAGAGTCATCACAAGTTGAATCCACGACTCGGCCATTGGGTCTCCAGACATATTGTCGGAGAGTGGTTCGGGCATCTCCTCCAATTCATCAAGGAAGATGCTGATTTCTGCCAAATCTGGTTCAGTGCGAGTCGGTGCCCCCAGCTTATCCAAGCCAGCCTCGATGTCGAGGTCGCCGATGACCCTGACAACTGAAGGAAGACGACTTGGATCAGGGGGAGGTCCTGGCAATTCGTTCACCTTCTTTGCCTTCGGTGCTCCATCGAAATCTTCCTCCATTGCACCGCTGACAGATTGAGTGTAACCAATATCGCCTTCGAGCCCGATTCGTTCGCGGTATAGATTGACCCACGACGGCGGACCTTGGATGACAACCTCGACGTCTTGCTCGTTCGAGCGGAAGGAGAATCTGATGTTGTCCTCGTCACTCATCGAATCGCCCGTTGGGTATCTAGTTTTGAATTCAGGCCTCGGCTAGATTGCGTAGAACTGTCTGCAAAATGCCGCCGTTGCGGTAGTAATCGACTTCTACCGGCGTGTCTAATCGCACCATTGCGTCGAACTCGAGGACATCCCCGCTCGACTTGGTCGCCGTGACTGTGATGAAAGAGAGGGGTTCGAGGTCGGCGTGAGCTGGGATGTCAAAAGTCTCGGTCCCGTCAAGCCCCAACGAATCGGCGTTCTCGCCTTCAGGGAAGGTCAGTGGAAGGACTCCCATCCCAACTAGGTTCGAGCGATGTATGCGCTCGAAAGACGTGGCAATTACCGCTCTGACACCGAGAAGAAGAGTTCCTTTTGCAGCCCAATCACGGCTGCTGCCGGTTCCATACTGGGTGCCGGCCAAGACAACGAGTGAGGTACCTTCTGCTTGGTAGCGCATGCTGGCGTCGTAAACGCTGGTAACTTCGCCGGTTGGGAAATAAGTGGTGAACCCACCCTCGGTTCCATCTGCAATTTGATTGCGAATACGGACGTTGGCAAATGTGCCTCGCATCATCACTTCGTGGTTGCCTCGGCGACTACCGAATGAGTTGAAATCTCGAGGCAATACACCCTTAGAAACGAGGTACTGGCCAGCTGGACCATGGTGGGGAAAAGCACCAGCTGGACTGATGTGATCGGTAGTCACCGAGTCGCCCAATTTGAGCAGCACCTTGGCTTGGTGAATCGCCTCGATCGGTGCTGGTTCCGCCTCGATTCCTTCGAAGAACGAAGGGAGGCGGACATAGGTGGATTCCTTGGCCCAGGGGTATAGCGCTGATTGGGAACTACTGATGGCATCCCAGCGCGGCTCCTCGAGCACATCTGAATAGCGCTGGCGGAACATTTCAGGATCGATGGAGGCAGCGATGGTGGCTTGGATTTCTGCATCACTCGGCCAAATGTCAGATAGCATCACTGGGGAACCTTCGGCTGTGTGGCCGAGTGGATCGCTTCCGAAGTCGATGTCAAGAGTTCCCGCGATTGCGTAGGCGACGACGAGAGGGGGGCTGGCGAGGTAGTTTGCCTTGACTTTCTGATGGATCCTCCCCTCGAAATTGCGGTTTCCTGAGAGAACGCTGCCGACGATGAGGTCAGCCTCATCGATAGCAGCCTCGATGTCGGCATCGAGCGGCCCTGAATTACCGATACAAGTTGTGCAGCCATAGCCAACAACGCTGAATCCGAGCGCATCGAGATCCTCAGTCAGGCCCGCCGCATCGAAGTATTCTGTAACAACGCGTGAACCCGGAGCCAAGCTCGGCTTGACGGCAGGAGCAATCGAAAGTCCTGCTGCGCGCGCGTTGCGAGCGAGCAATCCAGCAGCAATCATCACGCTCGGATTACTAGTATTCGTACAACTGGTTATGGCAGCTATGACGATGTCACCATGCCCGAGGTCGAAGCCTCGATCGCCAACAGCAGCGGAGGCGTCGTTTTGCGCCGAATCGACTCCATGGCCGCTATGCCCGACCGGCGCGTTCAGACTCTGCCTCCAATGCGACTTCATCGCCGACAAATCGACCCGATCCTGAGGTCTTTTTGGTCCGGCCAGAGCAGGTTCGACTGTCGAGAGATCAAGGGAAAGTGTGGAGGTGAAAGAAGGGGTCGGAGTAGCCTCACTGTGGAACAATCCCTGAGCACTAAGATAGCGCTTCACATTCTCGATATGCGACTCATCACGACCCGACAATCGCATGTAATCCAGCGCTGTCTCATCCACTGGGAAAAAGCCGCATGTCGCCCCATATTCAGGCGCCATATTGGCGATTGTTGCGCGGTCTGGGAGACTCAAATTGGCAAGTCCAGAACCGTGGAATTCGACGAATTTTCCGACGACACCGTGCTCGCGAAGCATCTCTACGATTCGCAGCGTCATATCGGTTGCAGTTACACCCGGGCTCAAAGAGCCGGTCAGCTCGAACCCGCAGACTTCTGGCAGCAGCATGTAAATCGGCTGACCAAGCATCACAGCCTCGGCTTCAATTCCACCGACGCCCCAGCCGAGAACACCGAGCCCGTTGATCATCGTCGTGTGGCTATCGGTGCCAACTAACGTATCAGGCAGCCACACTCCATCCTCCTCGCGCGCGACACTTGCAATCCATTCGAGATTCACCTGATGCACGATACCACGACCGGGAGGGACAGCACGGAAATTGTCCAAACTATGCTGGCCCCACTTGAGGAATTGATAGCGTTCCATGTTGCGCTGATACTCGATCTCCAAATTGCGTTCACGCGCGTCAGGGAATAATCCTGAAACATCAACCTGAACCGAGTGATCAATTACCAGATCTACAGGAACCTGCGGATTGACCTTCTCAGGATCTCCACCCAACTCGACCATCGCATCGCGCAGAGCGGCGATATCGACGACCGCTGGTACGCCGGTGAAGTCCTGCAGAATCACCCGGCTTGGGGCGAATGGGATCTCTTCGGGAGTCATCGTTGGCGACCACGCCGCGATACGCTCAACATCATCACGAGTCACCAAGAATCCATCGCACTTGCGCAACGCTGCCTCGAGCAGTAATCTAATCGTGAAAGGCAGAGAATCAAGCTCGCAGATACCCGATTCCTGCAAGTGAAATAGTGCATGAAAGTGAGCCTGGGAATCATCAGACTTGGTAAAAGTTCGAAGCGAATCGAAACCATCTCTCTCGCCCATCTCAGCACCCCGTAACCACTCGGGGGAGAGTGCCCTCCATGAAGATGACTCGCAGAGTCAGTCCGTGAAAATAACTCAAACTCGTTGAGAATTCAGTGTTCAACTTCGGTAAGCCGTCAATAAGCGAACATCGTGTACCGGCTTATCGCCACTACTGGTATCTACCTCGCTCATTGCATCGACGTGCTCCATACCAGAGACAACCATTCCGTAGACTGTGTGACAGGATTGTCCTTGAGCCGCGCAATCCTTGCCAGGGCTCCAGTCCAGCCAATCAGGGCTGGAGTCGCTTGGGACGATGTAGAACTGGCTTCCGTCTGTGTTCAGGCCAGCGTGTGCTGCCGCGAGAGCACCGGGGACATGTTTGAGGCCGTTCGTGTGCTCACCGGGAACCGACCAATCCTCAACGCGACAACTCTCGGAAGTATGTGGAGTTCCAGTGCTATCCAGAGTTTGACCGTTACAATAGCCATACCACTTACCAGCGTATCCACCAGCGCCATCCTTCATCTCGATGTCTCCGCCTTGAACCATGAATCCATCGATGACACGGTGGAATGTCGTGTAATCGTAACGGGAATTATCGACGAGATATAGGAAGTTCTCGACATGCTTTGGAGCAGCATCAGGGTAAAGTTCGATGACGATTTCACCCTCGATTCGGGAACTTGGATCGTCTGGGTGAATGTAAGACACCTCCAAGGTCACCGTGGTTCCTTCCAAAGGTTGCTCCAATGCCGCTCCTGCGTACTTGAAACCAACGAGGAAGATGATTATCGCGACCGAAATTGCAACGAGTCCAGCAGGAGTGGGGTTTCCATCATCAAATATCTGAAATCCCTTTCCAAGCGAGATTGACTGCTCATCCATCATCGAAGCGAGCTTGTTCATCGAGCGGCGAATATCTTTGTTCGATGACTCCAATTTTAGAGCCTGTTGATAATTCTTGTAAGCTCTCTGCCAGTGCTTCCTACGGTTACCCATATCGAGGTCGCCTTTGGTGATCATTGCCTCAGAGGCGAGGCTGGTGACACGCACCTTCTGTGAGTTTGTTTTGGCTGTAGTCCAACCGGTTGTTCTGAGGATGTCCAAAGCATCGTCTGGCTTACCCGACTCAATCAGCTCTTGGGCCTGTTCCAAGGCTTCCTTCAACTCACTCGGCATTGGAGGCATGGGCCCGCCGACCACGCCTCCCTTGAAAACCGCAACGGATGGGGATTCCTCGCATTCGGGAGCCCACTTCTTCTGATTTTGAGGGGAAATTGCCCATTTTTGAGGGAAATAATACACCATAATTAGAGTAAATTGCACGGATACTCCTCGCTACGCGAGGGAATTAACAGACGGGAACGGCTAAGACCGATTTTCGCACGGGGCACGCTGCACGAGCACCCGCCAGTGCACCCAGACACCCCCGGAGACACCGAAAAGGATGGCTCAAATCGTCAATGATTTCACACTCAATATCGCCACTGCAAACGGAACGGGGTCGCAGTCTGCGAACCTGATTCTGCTACACTCTATGTTTGAGATGGGAGTTCCCGTCAGCGGGAAGAATCTCTTCCCTAGCAACATTTCTGGTCTTCCAACTTGGTTTATCATTCGAGCCAGCGACGCCGGCTATCAGGCTCCTGGTGATAAGACACATATTCAAGTCGTGATGAACAAGGATACTTGGTTGGCTGATGTCGAGAAGGCGGAGCCTGGAACCATCATCATCCACAATATGGATGTGAAGTTGCCAGTCGAGCGCGACGATTGCGTCGTACTCGGTTTACCGATGACCAAGATGGCGAGGGCGATTAACCCGAAGTTAGCTCGGATGATCGCCAACATGTACTATGTTGGAGGACTCGCCGAAGTTCTGGGAATCGATGATAACGCCCTGCAAGCTGCTCTCACTCAGCAATTCAAGGGCAAGGAGAAGGCGATTGAACTGAACATGCGGGCTATCGGCGAAGGTCGAGCCTACGCAGCAGAGAATTGGAATTGCGATATCGGCTACGCTGTCGAGGCTCGTGACAAGAATCCAGACACCTATCTCATCGAGGGCAACGAAGCGACTGCACTCGGCTGCCTATTCGGCGGAGTCAACATGCTCTCTTGGTATCCTATTACTCCATCATCATCCCTCGCCGAGTCAATAATTGGCTGGATACCGAAGATCCGTACAGCCGAGGATGGCGGTTCAACCTGCGCGGTCATCCAAGCAGAGGACGAACTAGCCGCCGCCGGCATGGTTGTCGGTGCAGGATGGGCCGGTGGCCGCGGAATGACTGCGACCAGCGGTCCGGGAATTTCTCTGATGTCCGAATTCATCGGTCTCGCGTATTTTGCAGAGGTTCCCGGAGTCATTTGGGATGTCAATCGCGTTGGACCATCCACCGGTCTACCGACTCGAACTCAGCAGGGTGACCTTACCTTGCTGTATGAAGCCAGCCACGGAGACACTCAGCACATCGTCCTCATTCCAGGAACAGTCGATGAGTGCTTCGAATTCGGCTGGCGCGCCTTCGACGTGGCCGAGCGCTACCAGACTCTTGTCTTCGGCTTCTCCGATCTCGACCTCGGCATGAATCGCTGGGTTACTGCCGGCTTTGAGTATCCAGACCAGCCACTCGACCGCGGCAAGGTAATCAGAAGCCAAGAACAACTCGATGCCATCGAGAATTTCGGCCGCTACCGCGACGTCGATGGCGACGGGATCCCATACCGCACACTCCCAGGCAGCGGTCTCGAACCCATCCTCTATCGCGGCACTGGCCACGATGAGGATGGCGTATACTCTGAGGACCCTGCCGTCTACCACGCAACCGTTACGCGCCTGCGCAGGAAAATTGACGGCGCTCGTGACAACCTACCAGCACCAATCATCCGCGCTGAGAAGAGCAAGCAAGTAGGAATCATCTACTACGGCTCTATGGAAAACACAATCACAGAAATCGACGATGTCCTTGAACAAACCGGCCTGTCAGTAAGCACCTGCCGAGTAAGAGCTCTTCCCTACCACTCTGAAGTCGAGAAGTTCGTTGCAGAGCATGAGCAAGTAATCGTCCTCGAAGTCAACCGCGACGGCCAGCTCTTTGGCATCCTGCGCAAGGAACTGCCAGTAGAACTCCTCAGCAAGATGCACTCTGTAGCATTCAGCGACGGAATTCCTCCACGCGCACGCGTATACGCGGATATGGTCCTCGAGACGTTGAGCTTGTCCTCGACTCAGGAGGTGACTGCATGAGCATGCGTCCAATCCAACTCAACGTCATCGACCTGCCAAAAGCAGACTACACAGGAGGTAAGTCCTCTCTGTGCCCGGGCTGCGGCCACGACCAGATATCCAATGTCATCATCCAAGCAGCATGGGAGAACGGGATAGCTCCCGAAACCATCGCCAAAATGTCAGGAATAGGCTGTTCATCGAAGACGCCGGCATACTTCCTCGGGAAGTCACACGGATTCAACACAGTACACGGAAGGATGCCGTCGGTGACTACAGGCGCTAACATGGTCAACAAGGATCTTGTTTTCCTCGGAGTTTCCGGTGATGGAGACACAGCATCAATCGGTATTGGACAGTTTGTGCATGCGATTCGGCGCAACCTGAACATGGTCTACATCATCGAGAATAACGGAGTCTACGGACTAACCAAGGGACAATACTCCGCTACCGTCGAAAAGGGCTCAAAGAAAAAGAAGGGCGTTACCAACGAAAACAATCCTATCGACCTCTGTAAGATGGCGATTAATCTCGGGTGTGGCTTTGTGGCACGCTCTTTCTCTGGCTCCAAGAAACAACTCTCTTCCCTCCTACGCGCTGCTCTCTCGCACAAGGGAATGGCTGTCATCGATGTCATTTCACCATGCGTCACCTTTGCTAACAACGACGAGTCGTACCGCTCATACAACTATGTGAAGGCGAACGATGAGGTGTTGCACACCGTGGATTACATCCCTCACTTCACACCGCTTGAAGAGGTCGAGATTCCAGAAGGCGAGTATCAGGATATCGAACTATTCGATGGCTCGACTCTACGCCTCGCTACGCTCGGAATTGATCATGACCCAAGTAATCCTGTTGCTGCACTTGCCGCGATTCATGAGGCTGAGGCGAGCGATAAGCACGTCACCGGACTTCTGCATTACAATTCTGAGATGAAATCCGCCGACGAGGCGCTCGGCCTTACTGCAACTCCTCTCGTCGATCTCAGTGAGAATGAATTACGACCAAGCGAGCAAGCGCTGGCTGATTTGAATCAGTCCTTCCGCGCTTGAACTCCGTCAGATGCAGCCGGTTTGTCTGCGGTTCTGTTGAAATACGCAACCCGTCTCGCCGGGTCGCTAGTCCCTTAGTGTAGCGGTCCATCATATGGCACTCTGGATGCCATGACCCTGGTTCAAATCCGGGAGGGACTACCAAATCACAATATGAAGAGTAGTGATAGTGAAATTATTCTTC
>JAQXEV010000122.1 GCA_029250665.1 Candidatus Thalassarchaeaceae archaeon
TGGTGGCCTTGAACGCCGCGCTGTTGAGTGAAGTTCACTCACTGATCGCGGAAATGGGCGATGACGCGGGGTTCGGTTGATTCTGAGGGTGAAATCTCAGTCAGAGACTCGATTTTGACGAAGCGGCGAGGTGTTCCGTGACGGCTACCGAAGTTGGAGAGAATGCGGTGTGTCGCTTCATCTTCATCAGCAGCTACGATGTCGATAGAGAATTCTTGATCGGTTCGGCCGTTGCGGAACGTACCGCTAGCTCGGTAGGCCTTCATGGCGCGGCCGACCCGAGGTCGCGATATAAACGCCACGAGAGGTGGTGGCCGGGAAAACCCGCGCCTGCACGATACCGGCGCTCTGCCGGCGAAGTTTCCCTCAAGGTTCAAGAATGGACCGTTAGCGATACTTTGTGATTAGGATGAGTAATGGAGAGGCGGGGGTCGCCGAGCCTGTCGAAGAGGCTTCGATGGAGCGCGAAAAACTCTCTACTCACCTCGCAACTTTTCCAAAGGAACGCCTGGTTGAGGAAATTCTCTCGATGTGGCACGAACTGGGTGAGGTCGAGCGTGAATTGGCGATGGCTAGACAACGCGCTCGGTCCTTAGATGGTGAATTGACTCAAACACGATCAAAGTCGGGTGGCAGGGCTGATTTGGCTGAATTAGAAGAGCGTTTTCATGTCGCTGAAGCCCGTCGCGGCCAATTGGAAACCATGCTTGTAAACGAGCGGGAGCGGCGCCGTGATCTCGAGGAAGTAGTTGGTGAAGGGCGTATTGATGAGTTGCGGCGAGAGAATGCTGCATTGATTCGCCGGGAAGAGGAGCATCTGCTTCTAATTCTCGATATGGAAACGAAAATCGATCAATTACTCACAGTTGTCGCCGGGATGCAAAAAAAAGAGAGCGGTGGATCTTAGAAATAGATTGGTCAGTCTTTCGTTAATTCTTTCCAAAGAAAATACACCGTTACAGGCATTCCAAGAAATCCTAGGATGGTTATAATTAAGTCAATCTCACTCCACATCATCCTCATTCCTATTTCTCTGATTATGAGTTCATAGTGCTGATGAATTCTGTCAGCACTCTTTGTAATTCATCCGCATCATCAAATGATTCTGTGAGATTGCCTGTGATTATCCAGTCAGCACCAGCCTCTACTGCCCGCCTTGCTGTTGCGCCATCACGAATTCCGCCGCCAACAATCAATGTCAGATTGCATGACTCGCGCGCGGTGCGAATCAGTTCAGGGTCTACTGGAGTGTGTGCACCGCTGCCAGCCTCGAGGTAGAGGAGTTCGAATCCATATGATTGGGCGGTCATTGCGTATGCTGCTGCCCTGTCGTTTTGGCCGGCCTCGAGTAAATTCGCTTCTCCAACTTCACCGACCCGGCCTCCTGGTGCACATACCACGTAACCCATTGGCAACGTCTCTACGCCTGCCTCTCGAATGAATGGGGCGCCCGACACCTGTTCTTCTATCAGGAATCGGGGCGTGGTGCTGTTCATCAGCATCATGAATGTG
>JAQXEV010000021.1 GCA_029250665.1 Candidatus Thalassarchaeaceae archaeon
GGAGTGAAATCTATGGTTTCTCCTTCGCCGAAACGAACGCCCGATGAAGACTCCATGCCATCTCTTTCTTCCTTAGTCGAATTAAGTTTGAGTCGGCATGAGTTCCAAACTACTTACCAGTCTGGTATTTTTTCTTCTCTAGATGGGATTCAGCAATCCATAAGCTTAGACTTATTCCGGCTAATTGTAAGAATAGTCTCACGATATTTCCTGTTTGAGATAGTGACTCCCCATCACCTAATTCGATCTCATTAATCCACATATTGAAATTTGCAGGATATAGTGAAACCAGCAACGCTGCGCTTGCATAACCACCCCACTCTCTTGTCATTGGTAAAATCAACAATACCCCTACAATAATTTCTACTACTCCACTAAATAATACCCAAAATCTAGCCGAGCCGAGAAATTCTGGAACTATTGGTTCGAACCAATCTGTGGCTGTGAAATGTAAAACTCCAACATATACGAAGAAAATCCCACCAGATAGGGCGGGCAAGTCACGTAGATTCATATCATCGCCTTGTCCAAATTGAATAGGTTGAATTGTATTCATTGTCGCCATCTTTGGCAACATTTTCAATTATATTTTCCAACCAATCATTACGATTCCATGGTGGGAATGAAACATCTCCACTTTGAGATGTATGTACAGTAGTCAAATGGATTTCATCGACTCTATCAAGGAACATTTCGTATATTTGCGAGCCACCAATTATCCAGCATTCTTCACAACCATCAGCATAGGATATCTCTATCGCTCTACCTGGATAAAGTGCGTTTTCAGCCCCTTCATGCTCCCATCCCGTATCTCTAGACATTACGATGTTCAATCGTTCTGGAAGTGGACGGAAGGAGGAGGGTAGAGATTCCCAAGTCTTCCGACCCATTATCACAGCGTTGAATCCATCACCCTCAGTCAGGCGCTTGAAGCGAGTCATATCACTAGACAAGCGCCACGGTAACTCGTTACCGCGACCGATGCAGCCATCCTCATCCATTGCTACGATCATTGCGAGCTTCATTCGACCACATCATACAGAAATTGGCGCTGCGATATGAGGATGATGCTCGTATCCTTCAATCACGATATGCTCACCAGTAAATCCATCGATATCCAGCACGCTGGGGTCGAGGCGCAGTCGAGGTAGTTCTAGCGGCTGGCGCGAAATCTGCTCGCGAGCCTGATCTAGATGATTGAGATACAGGTGACAATCTCCTCCGGTCCAGACAAATTCGCCAGGCTCGAGACCGCAGACTTGCGCCATCATACAAGTCAACAAACTGTAGGAAGAGATGTTGAATGGGACGCCGAGGAAGGCATCGGCACTACGTTGGTAGAGTTGGCAAGACAGGCGACCCTCGTTGACGTAGAATTGGAAGAATGCGTGACAAGGCATCAAGGCCATCTCGTCAAGTTCACCCACATTCCAAGCAGAGACGATAATCCGCCGTGAACTAGGATTGGTTTTGATCATTTCAATAGCGTTCTCAATCTGGTCGACGACACGTCCATCCGGAGTCTCCCACTTCCTCCACTGCTTGCCATAAACTGGTCCTAAGTTGCCTTCTTCATCCGCCCACTCATTCCAAATTCGAACTTTATTCTCTTGCAGATAGGCTACGTTTGTATCTCCGGAAAGGAACCATAGCAATTCGTGAATTATACTTGGCCAATGCAAGCGCTTGGTTGTCACTGCCGGAAAAGTTTCGGACAGATCAAATCTCATCTGATGACCGAAAACAGAGATGGTTCCAGTCCCAGTTCTGTCCGACTTCTCGTCACCCTCGTCGAGGATGCGCTTGAGGAATGCGAGGTATTGCTCCATGCCGACTATGCTGACTGAACCTCGCAAGTCCATGAAGGATGCGGCGGAAATCACTCAAATTCATCGACTGGAAGACAAGAATGTCAAGGTGCTCCGAGAATCCGAAGATTCTCGATTAACTGGTCTGTGAATCCACGATAAAGGGCTTTCATGATTGAACGTTGACCATGTTCATCGAGGCTGCCCAAGTTCGAAATGTCTTCGTTATCCATTGCTCCGCCTGCTTCGTCTACCATCCATTCAGCGAAACTGATTGGTTTGTCGATGCGCACCATTACACGCGCGAAAGGATTGACCTTTGGCGAACCCGGAGCAAGGAAGTTCCGAGCTCCAAGAATTGCCATTGGCACCACAGGAACTTCCGGAAATCGAGCGGCGATTCGAGCAACACCTGTCTTGCCACGTTGGAGAAAGGGTGCTTCGGTGTGGCGCGACCGTGTTCCTTCTGGGAAAATGCCCATCACTCCACCTCCTTCGAGGACATCGACTGCCATTGCCAGTGCTTGTGCACCACCAGTCTCCCGAACAGTCTCAATCTGACCCGTGGAAGTCATCAATTTCTGGAATGTTTTGTCTTCAAAGAACTCTGCTTTTGCTAGATAATGAACCGGCCTGCGAGCTCCCATCATTTTGACGATTGGATCGATGTGCGATGTATGATTCCCAGCCAGAATCACAGGTCCACTCTT
Source organism: Candidatus Thalassarchaeaceae archaeon (assembly GCA_029250665.1). GTDB lineage: Archaea > Thermoplasmatota > Poseidoniia > Poseidoniales > Thalassarchaeaceae > MGIIb-O1. The sequence continues at coordinate 2,519 of JAQXEV010000021.1, forward strand.
AGGAATTCTCTCGATGCCTTCGTATCGAACATTCGTCATGCTACGAACCACCGGCGGCATCACTTGCATCAGTGCCTTGTAGAAAAGTGGAGTCGAATAGTTCTGTCCGGTTCCATCTAAGCCAGTAAGCCTCGACAATTCGGCGAGACTATCCTTGGTCAGTGTCGCCATCGAGCCTTCCAATCCACTCACGCATTATTGCTTTGCGCCACTGCGATGCTTTCTTCCCCTCCTCCTCGCACCCTCGTCACGTGCTCAATCGACGGTTCGTGTGCCTCACGCTTACGGCACTCCTCCTTGTTCCGATTGTTGCTACTCCAGCCCTTGCGGAATGGGATGATGATAATTGGCTGTGGAATATCATCGGGCCGGAGCGTCTCGCCCTCGGCGATGAATTTGGCTGCCATGGCTACGAGGGCGTCGACATCCGTGAAGACATCCTTGTCGTCGAGGATTGTCGAGATTATCTTGTCGGATTCACCGATGCATCTCGATGGGGTGTGAATCCGGTCTCTTTCGGCCATCCAAACGGGGTTGTGACGTCCGAAACAGCTAGCAGCCTACAAAATGCGGGATTTTCCATCATTGGAGACATGTTGGAAGGAGACTCACAAGGTCTTGAATCAGTCCAGCGAACTACCAGTTTGGAGAAGGGACAAGCCGACATGGAGGCTTTGGAGAATGCCGAGGCAGATTCACTGGTCAGTATCTATTGGATCGCTCGCTGGCACGATGTGAAAATTCGTGAAGATAAGGATGCAATCAAATTACTGGAATCACAGGAAATTTGGTTCACTACATGGGGTGAGTGGCATGGCCACCGTGATTCGAGTGAATCATTCAACAGAATCCTCAACTCAGACCCAACCACTCAGTCATATCAGATTTCAAACTTTGATAATTCTAATTGGGATGTGCCAGGAACAGCCCTATTCGAGTGGTCTGAAGCGCCAAATCAGATTCTCTTTGATGGCGAGGAAGCCCTGCTTATCCCAGCTGGCCAGCGCCACCTGATTACAGGTGTCCGCCCAATAGAAGGTGGCGCCTTCATCACTTCCGCACCTGGGGTCACTATCGACCTAATTTTCGATTCAGCCGATGTCTCAGTTTCCCAAACTCCACAAACAACATTCAACGGATTGCATCACTCAGTTACAATTGTTGGCCACCATGTCACTAACCTCCATGATTGGTCGTCTGATTTCCATGAATCTCCTCTCCGATTCACGTGGCTCATCGAGCGCCCAGCAGCACTCGAAATGAATTGGCATCTACCGGTAATAGCAGCCGTAGTTCTCATCGCCACACCAGCCATCATCAAGTGGCTAGTCTCTCGTGATCAAGAATCACAGTATGTCGGGCCCGTCGATGCGGATTCTCTCTGATCGCATCATATCGACGATGTCCGAAATCACCACGTCGCTGAGAACTTCAGGTGCATGAACACCGGGTGGAAGCATTTCTGGGTTTGATAGCCAAGCTTCAACGCAGCAGGCGGTAACCATACCAGTCGTCCTTGCCATAGAATGGCCATCATCACCGCCATGGTCTTCGACTTCCCATTCGAGAATCTCTCCATTTCTCCCTTCTGCGCGCACCTTCATCCAAGTGAATTCTGGGACTTTGTGATCGTATTCCCATTCGAGAATCAATTGGTTCTCGTTTATTTCTCCTGCATCGCGCATGTCGATATATTTCTGAATATGTCCGGGCCATCGCACAGTGAATTCAGACATCTCCACCGCTGGAATTGATTTGAGTACAGAGCGTAACCCATCGGTGAGAAATGCCTCCATGTCACCATGTTCGCCTGTGTCAACTATATGTCGCAGGCTCAATGCTGGGAGAACCACCTCCTCACCATCGCGGATAACCCTCGCTGGTCGTGTGTATTCGGCGATCACGTCGATGGGCGAGAAGGGCGCCATGTAGGACCATTTACCGAAGGGCCCGGTAGGGTTTCCGCCGACCCAGACTTCGGCTTTTTGTAGAGGCCCTATTCGTCGATCAGCGATTGACAATAACATATTCGAAAGACCGGGTGCGATACCAACATCCCAGAGAATTGTCGCACCATAATCACGCGCTTTCTCATCGTCGCGGTCTGGGGTGTGAGCGCTGAAACTTAGGTCGACTATACGAAATGACGATTCAGCGAGAATTGTGGTCGCAGCATGGCCGATAGAACCCGGTAGCATATTGACAACCATGTCGACGGGCACATTATGCTCGAAGGGGGTCATATCATCGAAGAGATCACAGGGATGGGCAGTAACTCCCTCGACGCCGAGGACGCTGTGTGGATGGAGGTCGTAGGCATGGACTTCGTGCCCGGCCGCAGCCAACCTCTTGACCACCCAAGCTCCGACCAAGCCCGTACCGAGACAATGCACTACCGCCATGGCCCGGCAAGTCCCGCTGAGTTCTTGATAGGTTCCAGTCAGCCTCGTCGCGCAATTTTACGGCGATTAGTTGATTGAGGAGAGGATTCGCGTCGGGGTGTGGCCGACGGCGAACGCATCGATCCTTGGTCGTCTGAGCAGTCTACAGACTATGCTCGGATTCGAGACCAATTTGGGCTAGAAGGCGTCGATGTCTCTAGACTTCCAAATCCTGGGATGTTACATCGAAGGGGGATTGTCTTCGCCCATCGCGACCTCGATGTCGTGCTAGGCTGCATCGAGCGTTCAGACCCATTTGGAGTACTGACTGGATTAATGCCGAGCGGACGGATGCATCTTGGGCACTCGATGGTAATCGACCAAGTTCGTTGGTTCCAGCAACAGGGTGCGGACATCACAGTCACTGTTGCTGATCTCGAGGCTCTTGCTACAAGGGGTACGAGCCTCGCTGAAGGTCGCGAGAATGCTATCAACGAATATGTCCATAATTACGCCGCCCTCGGACTTGATCCGTCGAATACCAACGTCTACTTTCAGAGTGGTCGGCCGGCTGTTCAGAGGCTTGCATTTACCCTTGGCCGGCGCACGAACCTCTCAGAATTTGAGGCGATTTACGGATTCCGTGGCGATACGAACCTAGCTCACGTTCAGGCCCCGCTTGTTCAGGCGGGCGATATTATTCACCCTCAACTCGAGGAATATGGGGGGCTGCGTCCAATCGTAGTCCCAGTTGGAGTAGATCAAGACCCTCATCTTCGGCTTACTCGTGGAATTGCTGGCAAAACCCATTGGTTTAACGTCAAACCTCGCAAAGCTGGAGGATTGACCGTGGCACTATCAGTTCAGAACGATAATGCAGAATTATTCGGGGTGGCGCCTAATGGGCGAGTTGATCGCGACACTAGAGAGGAGATATTCCAACGATTGAAGAATAGCCTCGCTCCGATGGGTTACGCGGATTTCGTCGCCAACCCCAAACACGGAACTCTCGATATTCCAGGAGCCAATCTCAGTGATGCAGGGCAGGTCCGGATGTGTGTACTTGCGCTTGAGAGAGAAATGGGTGGAATGGGACTGATGCCTCCTTGCTCGACTTACCACCGCTTCGCTGTCGGTATGACTGGTGACAAAATGTCATCTTCCAAGCCGCAGACGACGATTTTCATGGACGATAGCATCGAAGAGATGTCGAAGAAGGTCAAGCGGGCTTTCAGCGGCGGTCAGCCGACTGTCGAAGAGCACCGCCGCCTCGGCGGAGATTGCTCGAAAGATGTGGCTTTCCAATATCTGCAATTCTTCTTCGAACCAGATGATTCGGAACTTGCTCGTATTGCTCGCGAATACGAATCAGGACGCATGCTCGCGGGAGAAATCAAGCAGATTTGTATTGATAGGGCGAGCGAATGGCTGACTGATTTGTCTGAGAAGCGCGATATGTGGGAAGGTAGGTTGGACGAATTCCTTGCAGCAGATGCTCTGTGATCTTGGGCACCAAAACTTGGCTCATTCTTACAAATCGCTCGCATCGAATACCGGGATTTGTGGGCCTGTAGCAAGAACTGCGATTTCTTCAGTTGAAAGTTCGGCAGATTTTGCTTGATCTGAGAGAATTTGTGAATGCCCCATTGGGTCAAGCAATAGTAATTCGACACTATCTTCTCCTTCGCGCACGCGAGAGAGACGTCCAATCAATTCTTGGCAGGCCTCAACTTGATCGATACCCTCTTCGCCTTCAATCATTGCTGACCTGAGAATAATACCAATTGCATCTTCAAATCTCTTCAACACACCTTCGACATTCGAGATATAGCCACTGGCATTGTCTCCTGGCTCTACCTCCAGCCCCAATTCTACAACCCGCACCGTACAAGATGAGGAACGAACCACGCGTGTTGACATATGCTCAGATGAATTGACAATCAGTGACCAAGAACTAGGTTTCTTACCTTCAGATGGTATGAAATCGATGTTCCTCCAGCCGCATTCATCGCATACCAAGGTCATCTCGGTGTGTTCACCGAAATAGGCAATTTCCGATGTGTGAACGGTAAGTTTCAGCCCTGCTTGACTGTGGCATATTGGGCAGGGTTGCTGTATTTTACTCTCCAATCCCTCACCTCAGTAAGCGAATGACTCGCCCTCGGAAATATCGAAGGTGGATGGCAGAAGAAGAAGTCTCGATTGTCCTAATCTGATGACTTCTCCAGCCATATCTGCCTCGACGAATGATTGAATCTTGTCAACGGCCATCTTTAATTCAGTCTCGGCCGTCATTAATCGACTCATTTCGAGAATTACGATGTCCCCATCCGATAACCAATCAAGAATTTCGGGAATACCAGTTATGTCGTCGAGCACAGCTCGGTGGACTATCACATCTCCAACACCCCTAGATACAGGCGCGTCAGCGTACAACTCTCCAAGATCGTGATAGTCTTGGCCAGCTTCGATGTTTGTTGTCGATGCCTGCACGGGCAGGCTCGGCATCTCAATCCACCTCGGCTCGGGGCGCGATTCCTTGGCCATGCTCGCATCCGGAGTCACGTGCTCTTTGAGCAATACGGTCCACACTGTGTATCAGGACGCAAATCGCAAGGGTTCCACGTGTTTCCGGGAAACCCAGCCCTGCAGAGTAAGCAGAGTATAGCAAGGTTGGCTCCGTAGCCCCCCGTCGGATTGATAAGGGGCCGGATTCGAGTTGACTTCGCAGGGAACTCTCCGTGTGGTCGATTACATGAATGCCGAAGCAAACGCCGTCAAGACCGGAACCAGCACCATAGGCATCACCTTCGATGGGGGTGTTGTAGTCGGTGCTGACCATCGAGCGACTATGGGGCACTTCATTGCTAACAAGAGCGTTCAGAAGTTGTTCAAGATCTCTGAGAACGTCGCGTTGACTACTGCAGGGCTTGTCGGACACGCTCAGTCACTGTCTCGCACACTCGCAGCCGAATTGCGGTTGTATGAACTGAAGCGCAACACTACGATGACTGTTAAGGGGGCGGCAACGCTCACTGCAAACATCCTAGTTGGCCGCCCGCATTACGTCCAACTCCTAATCGTCGGAACCGATGAAGACGGTCCTAGCGTCTATTCCATCGATTCCGCCGGCGGCTCGATTCCGGATGTCTACTGCGCCACTGGATCGGGCAGTCCGTTCATGTATGGTGTCCTTGAAGACCAGTACAAGCACGGAATGAATCAAAATCAAGCCCTCAAGGTTGCTGCCAAGGCTCTCCTGGCTTCCGCGCAGCGTGATGCTGCTAGCGGAAACGGAATGGATTTGGCCGTTATAACCCAAGACAAGGGCTTCCAGCTATTGTCCGAGAGTGAGGTCGCTACCTTGCTCTCTAACCTGTAATCGAACTCCACGGCTTCGCGCCGATCCTCCTCTTTCAAGAGGAATTTAGGCCGAGGGTGGAGTTACTCTTGCGAGGTGTTTGAATGAGATTGACATTGTCAGAAGTTAAACAGAAAGTATCGAAATTGATACCAGAAGATATTGACTATGAGGTCGATGTCGAAGCCGGCTCGATAGCCATAATTACGAAACAGCCCGATGCTTTCAGCTCCCCTGGTCAATCTTTGACCGTGAAGATTGCTAAGACTGTCAAGCGGCGAGTCATCATCCGCCCGCACCCAGATATCCTTGCCGATGAGGAAACTGTGCGCCAGAAAGTCACTGAAATTATTCCTCCAGATGCTGAAGTCCGTAACGTCTGGATTGACCCAGCTCTCTCCGAGGTAACCCTCGAATGTGACGACCCAGCTGCTGCTGTAGGCCCAAAGGGAATCAATATCAAGAATCTCAGGGACGAAGTTGGCTGGCTCATTTCAGTTGAACGAGCACCAGCATTCGAGAGCCGAACCCAGCACGATATCCGCCGCTATCGCAAGGAACTCGCCGATGAGAGAAAATCACTCCTGCGCAAGTTCGGAACTCGAATCTACCGTCCAAAGCGTGCGGGCGAGTCTTGGGCTCGCCTCACCGCCTTGGGGTCGTACCGCGAGGTTGGGAGAGCCATGCATCTTGTTACTACAAATGAGTCTCGAGTTTTGGTTGATTGTGGAGCAAAGCCAACAATGAACCGCAGCGAGGTTCAGCCATTTTTCAACGCCCCAGAGCTGCTTCCTCTCGACAATCTCGATGCAATCGTCCTCACGCATGCACATGTCGATCACATCGCAATGTTGCCTGTTCTATTCCGCTACGGTTACAGAGGACCAGTGTACTGTACGCCTCCTACGAGAGATTTGATGACTTTGTTGCAGATGGATTACATCAAGGTCGCTCAGGCTGAAGGTGTAGATCCACCTTATTCCAAGGCTGACATTCAAGAGTGTATCAAACACGTTGTAGATATTCGCTGGGGAGACAAAACCGACATCGCACCGGATGTCAAAATTACTCTCGAAAACGCCGGACACATCCTTGGCTCATCGAGTGTTTACATGCAAATCGGAGAAGGGAATTCCGAACACCGATTGCTATTCTCTGGTGATATCAAATACGAACGGTCATGGCTCTTCGATGCAGCGACAGTTCGATTCCCTAAGGTTGAGACTCTGGTCATCGAATCGACTTATGGTGGAGCTCAGGATTTTCAACCAAATCGACAGGATGCGACTCAAGAATTACAGGATTTGATCAAATTAGCACTGTCTCGTGGTGGCAAAATATTCTGTCCTGTATTCGCGGTTGGGCGCTCACAGGAAGTGATGATTGCTATCGACCAACTGTTCAAGTCTGGCGAAGTTAAACCTGTCACTGTTTGGCTTGATGGGATGATCTCTGAAGCCACAGCAATTCATGCCAGCCACCCAGATTTCCTCAATCGCGATCTGCGCTCAAAGGTTCTGAGGGGTGGCGACGAGAATCCGTTCAATTCGACTTGGTTCCGCCAAGTCGATAGCCGAGAGCAACGGGAATCACTGCTCTACGACCCATCTCCATGCATTGTTCTTGCAACCTCAGGAATGATGACTGGCGGCCCTATAATTGAGTACTTCAAGCACTGGGCTCCCGAGACCAATAACACACTCTGCTTCGTCGGCTACCAAGCCTCAGGCACACTCGGCCGACGGCTACAACAAGGGCACGCCGAGGTCCCTCTGATGGACAAAGGCAAGACTCACATGATTCCTGTCTCTTGCAATGTGGTAACTATCGACGGTTTCAGTGGACACTCTGATCGCCGCCAACTCATGGATTACGTCAAGGCGTTGAACCCAACTCCACGCAAGATCATCTGTCATCACGGTGACCCGAAGACCTGCAATGCATTCCGCCAAGGTCTCCGCGACGAATTCCGTGTCCAGACCTATGCGCCCGCTAATCTTGAGACTCTGCGCTTGAAGTGAACAACTGCTCTTCAAGCCGTTGCCGACTCAGGGTCAACAGGTGTAGGTGACTTAGAGCACTGGCACATCGAAGCCGTCTTCGACTGGGTCGGGTGCATCTTTTGTCCCCACAAAGTCGGCTTCTTCTTCCTCAACCAATTCAACTGGGTCAGCACTAGAACGATTCCAAAACGAGTCAGGAGTCATCGCTGATGCTAGAGCAGCAGGCATCAACAGGAGGTATATCCAGACCTCGAGAGTCAGCGCACCATCGCTAATCAGACGCTTAACAGAGAGCCCAATCAGCATTGCAAAGGCCAACCAGCCAATGACCACACGCGCCTGAACCACACCTCCCGCCTTACTACCAAACAAATTAGGATGGCCCTCCTCAACAGAACATACCTCTCTCTTTGACCAAGTTTACTCTTCGGACAACCTCTTGAACCGCGAATACTAACACCGTCTCATGGAGTCGAACTGGATGTTGCTCAAATGCCAGTGCGGCCATTCATTTGGGGTCCGTCAAGGTTCCAGAGCTTCATGCAGTCGTTGTGGCGAGTCAGATAAGATTACCACAACAGCAGTCTTCTCCGATTCCGCACGACTCGCCCAAGCCGTCGCAACAGCCAATCTTCCTACTGAAATCCGCGCTGAAGTCGAATCTAAGGTGAAAAAGGAGAATCTGCGCCGAGAAGCTTCCCGTGAACGTGCTGGCATCAACACGATTCACCGTATACTCCGTGATTCAACCGATGCCCAGGGAATCCTCACCCTAGCCCGGCTCAGGGACAATTTAGCGGCCGAGGGTATCGCAGAGCCAACTGCAGAACAAGTAGTCGGTTCCGCTGAGGAAGAAGGTGTAGTTCACCGTTCAGGGCAAGAGCAGTGGAGGTGGTTAGCGTGAACTCCATAAGGACAGCGCAGGTGGCCGAATCACTCAGGGCCCGTGGGTTAGTCTGGTCTATGCTAGATCGTTTGGGACGATTTGACCCAGGTTCGAATCCTGGCGGGCCCACCACCAAATGATTTCAACGGCGAATGCTAAATCATAATCAGAGGAATTTCTGAATTGCTTCGATGTCGAAAAGAGAGACTGCGACTTGAAGCGCCTCTTCTTTAGTGAACCAGCGTGCCTCTTCGATCTCATCATCCTTCGGTACGATATCTTCTGCTGCGATATCCGCTTCGCAACGATAAGTAAACGATAGCCAACAGATTCCGTCAGGCGTGAAAATTTCCTGCCTCACAATTTGAGTCCCTTCTCCTTCACTTCCTCGGCTGCTTTCTCCAAGTGGGTCAGCGATTCTGATATTGATTCCAAGTTCTTCCAGCGCCTCGCGTTCGGCCCCTGTTCTTGGATGTTCATCGTAATCGACAAAGCCGCCTGGAAGTGTCCAACAACCGGTGAAGAATCCCCGCGTGACTTTAGCCATCAAAACTTCATTTCGCGGGTTGCTGACGACGACTTTACTGACGACCCGATGAAGCGTTCGATAGACCGATTCTCTCGCCACCGGGTCGACTTCGCTATCACTGATTACCGCATCCTTCCAAGCCCATTCTCCGGGCCAAGGGATTTCTGGTGTTGCTACGATTACCTCATGCATTTCTTGACCTAACCTAAACCGATTGGTTCGCTTTGCTTTCCAAGTCAACCCCATCTTTGTTGCTTCTTCTGGGGTTGGTAATCGAATTGAGAATCCTCCATCTCCTTTTCTTCCCATTTGAGGGATTGCTGGGCCGCCACCATCTAAATCGACTAGTAGTAATTTGCCGTCGTGTTCGAGGTGAATGTGACGGCGGGTATCACTCATCAGTCATAGCGGGTGTAGTAAAGGCGATGAAACCGACGGCTCAATATCACAAGCAATTCGATATTTTAGAGCGGCTTCGTGACACTCGTGTCTACAAGAGTTCACTCACTGCATCTCGTTCCCCGAGGAGGGCAGCTACATTCTCGTCAATCTTTGCTTGCGCGAACGCGTCAACGGGGAGGTCATCCACCACAATCACCTCTCCCCCATCACATCGACAAGGGAAGCTAAACACAAGTCCCTCGGGCACTCCATACCATCCTTCCGAAGGGAGCGCGACGGACACGATGCGTCCGTTCGAGCCTTGCCACCAGTCACGCATGTGATCCACAGCAGCCGATGCAGCAGATGCTGCGGAAGAGGCGCCGCGCGCCATTATGACTGCCTTTCCACGAGTAGATACGGTATCGAGGAAGGATCCCTGAAGCCAATCGCTATCGAACAAATCGGTCGCTGAGCGTCCGTCCACAGTCCCAAAACGCGGGTCGGGGTACATCGTATTGGAGTGGTTACCCCAGATGAATACGTCTAGAACTTTTGAGGCTGGGACGCCGGCGCGCTCTGCCATCAGGCCCACTGCACGGTTCTGATCGAGGCGAGTCATAGCGGTAAACTGTCGAGAGGAAATACCCGGTGCGTTAGCGGAGGCGATGAGCGCATTGGTATTGCAGGGGTTGCCCACCGTGATCACTTTGACATCGCGTGAAGCCACTGCATCGATTGCCTTACCTTGACCTACAAAGATGGGTCCGTTGGCGGCAACGAGGTCAGCCCGGTCCATGTCTTTTGTCCGTGGCCGTGAACCAACAAGGAATATCGCTTCAGCATCGTTAAACGCAACCTTTGGGTTATCGGTACCGATAATGCCGTGTACCAACGGAAACGCGGAGTCTTGGAGTTCCATAATCACACCATCGAGTCGTTGCATTCCAGGAGGGATTTCCAGTAACTGTAGAATTACTGGCTGATTAGCTCCAAAGCAATCACCACTTGCAATTCGCCACAACAAGGCGTATCCAATGTTTCCTGCGGCTCCAGTAACAGCAACTCGTATCGGTGTTCGCATTAGTTCTCCTCAATTGGTGGGGTTAGAATTCAACCCTTAGCCTTTGGTGAGGCGTTTGTTCGGCCGATGACGCCCTAAGCCTCAATTATGCCGTGTTCGACCAGAGTGCATGGAGCGTCGTAGGCAAGCCCTTCTAGCATTGTTTCTAGTGTCTCTGATGCCGACTACCTCGATTCTCTTCGCTTACTCGTGGAGCGACTCAGAACTCGCTGGGCAGGCCTTCTTCGTTTTCGCGAAGTTGTGGATAATCGCCATTCCAATCTATTGGTTGTATCGCGTCGAAGCTGGCAATTTCTCAATACGAAAATTGCTTGGCCTCGACTCACTTACCTCGTCATCTCGCAATGAAGCGATAATCTCGGGGCTTGGTATGTTTGCGATTATTGCGGGAACTTATGCTGTGCTCGGCGATTCGGTTGATGTTACACTGATGAAGGAGGAGATTGGTGCGACGGGGTTGTTGAATCCGACTACATTCTTCCTTGGTGCAATCTATTGGATAACTCTCAACAGCCTTGTCGAAGAATTCGTTTTCAGGCAATTTGTTGGCGACCGTTTGCTCGAACTCACTGGTAGCAATTTCGCCTCGGTCGCCGGTTCAGCAATTGTATTCACTCTGCACCACACCGTCGCACTCACCTATTATTTCGCACTCTGGCAAAACACACTAGCGACAATCGCAATACTAGGAGCAGGTGCGATATGGTCAATTCTCTGGCTACGCCACCGCTCGCTCGCAGCCTGTTGGATATCCCACGCGATAGCAGATGTCGCAGTCTTTGGCGTAGCCTATCTCATCCTCTTTTGATCTTCATCCAACTCACTGTGACCTCTTATTGTCATTATCCGATGCTGCACAATCGTGAATGCTGTTGGAACCAAACCATCCGTTTGATTCAATAATCGACTTCCGGTCGCTCGGCCTATCTGACTTGAGCCTACGGCTCATTTGGAGAGCGTGATCTCGATGAGACTTGGTGTGCTGAAGGAACCTGAAGGAGAAGACAGGGTCGCCATCGTGCCGAAATCCCTGCGCAAATTGGGCAAGACTGGCTTTGAGATTGTCATTGAATCCGGTGCTGGAATTGCTGCGAATCACCTCGACGCTGATTACGCGGAAAGCGGCGCCACAGTTGGCTCTCGCTCCGACGCGTTGAGTGCACCTCTGATCATCTCGATTCACCTTCCTGATGTGGCCGACCTCCACTCAGGACAGGTCGTTGCTTGTGTTGCCGATCCTTTTCGGAACCCTGAGAAGGTTCAGGCGTGCCTAGATGCGGGAATCACATTGCTTTCGATGGATATGATTCCTCGTCGTCTTTCGCGTGCTCAATCGATGGATGTAAATTCGAGTCAGGATAACTTAGCAGGATACAAGGCTGTCCTGCTCGGGGCTGCGGCAGTTCCGAAAAGTATCCCGATGATGACAACTTCAGCTGGTACGATTCGTCCTTCTAAGGTCGTAATCATGGGTAGTGGTGTCGCTGGCTTGCAAGCCATCGCTACCGCCAAGCGTCTCGGCGCAGTTGTCTATGCATCTGATGTACGCAAGTCTGCCGCCGAGCAGATTGAATCTGTCGGCGGTCGATTCATCGAAGTCGATGGGATGGATGATTTCGAAGATGAATCAGGATATGCTAAGCCTTTGACTGCTGAATTCATTCAAAAGGTGAACGACACCGTTTGCGGTGTCGCGAGCGATGCTGACATCATTGTCACTACCGCTCGTATTTTCGGCCGACCTGCGCCAATCACTGTCCCAAGCAGTGCAGTGTCCGGATTCAAACCCGGAGCAGTTATTGTTGACATGAATGCAGATGTCGGTGGCAATTGTGAGGATACAGTGGCGGGAGAGACCGTGGTTACTGCGAATGGAGTAACAATCATCGGTATCAAGAATCTTCCAGGAACTCTGGCTAATACCGCCTCATTCCTATATTCAAACAACCTCACTACATTCATCACCTCAATTTTCAAAGAGGGCGAATTGGTGATTTCCGAAGATGATGATGTCTTGGTCGGCGCTCCTGAAGGCAATGATTTTCACGTTCCCGGTATGGGTGGCGTTCTGATCTGCTCAGGGGGCAATATGCATCCTAAGCAGACTCGACTTGGAGGTGTTCTCTGATGGATCCAACAATGCTCCTCGGCTCAATCACATTATTCGCGCTCTCGATTTTCCTTGGCTTCGAGCTCATCACCAAAGTGCCTGCAACTCTGCACACTCCTCTGATGAGTGGTGCTAACGCGATTTCAGGAATCAGTATCGTCGGCGCTCTTGTTGGCGCCAATGTTGTCTACGCGGGCGGCGACACTCTTGTCAGTGGAATTCTTGCGTTCATCGCTGTTGTCCTCGCAATGATCAATGTCGTTGGCGGTTTTGCGGTAACAAATCGTATGCTCAACATGATCGCTGGAAAGAAGCGAGGTGGTAATCGATGATCAATGATGAATGGGTTGCTATCGGCTATCTTTTCTCAGCCGCTCTCTTCATCTTCGGATTGAAGAATCTCTCACATCCTCGCACCGCGCCACGCGGCAATCAACTAGGTGCGATGGGAATGCTTGTTGCAGTCCTGACAACTGTCCTTCAGATGGAACTAGGTGAAGGTATTGTTGGATGGGCACTCATAGGTGGTGGATTGCTTCTGGGTGGAGTCATCGGCTGGATTATGGCCGTCCGTGTCGAGATGACTGGAATGCCAGAACTCGTCGCTTTGTTCAACGGTTTTGGAGGAGCAGCTTCCGCTCTTGTTGCACTATCGGAATCCTGGAAGTACATCGAAAATGAAAGTCTCGAGCTCCCCACGGGTCTCGAAATTCAGGTCGTCGTAGTCGCTGCAGGACTCTCAGCGCTCGTCGGTTGGATGACTCTGACCGGTTCTCTTCTAGCGATGCTCAAACTCAAGGGGGGCGTCGAAATATTCGGCAAGTGGATTCGCGTACCTACCTGGGGTCCTGAATGGTTGAATCCAATCAAGGCCATCTTATTCTTGGGGACTCTGGTTCTAATCGTTCTAGCGATTGACGATCCTACGAATACCGATTACCTCTACGCGATAATCGGAATTTCATGCCTTCTCGGAATTCTACTCGTTCTGCCTATAGGCGGCGCTGATATGCCAGTCGTCGTCTCTCTGCTTAACTCACTGTCTGGAATCGCCGCGGCATTCACCGGATTTATCATCTCCAACAGCGTCCTCATCGTAGCCGGTTCACTAGTCGGCGCAAGTGGTCTAATCTTGACTTTCATCATGTGCAAGGCGATGAACCGCCAACTCAAGGATGTCTTGTTCAAGTCCTTCGGAGGTTCGGATAAGGAACAGGTCACACGCACTAAGGTTGGCAGCGATGCCGACGAGGTTGCAATGATGATTGATGGCGCCCAGAAAATTATCATCGTCCCAGGATACGGAATGGCGGTAAGTCAGTGCCAACACCAAGTGAAGGAATTCGCCGATTTGGTCAGCGAGAAGTTTGACACTGAGGTGAAGTACGCAATCCACCCTGTGGCGGGAAGGATGCCAGGTCACATGAATGTCCTACTTGCTGAGGCAAATGTGCCTTACGAACAACTCATCGAGATGTCCGAAATCAATCCTGAAATGCCTGAGGCTGACATTGCACTTGTCATCGGTGCCAACGACACCTGCAACCCTGCAGCACGCACCGGCGAGGGCCCTCTCGCTGGAATGCCAATCATCGATGCCGACGCCGCTCGAACGGTTGTAATAATCAAGCGGAGCCTATCAGTCGGCTATGCTGGAGTTGACAATGATCTTTTCTTCATGGACAAGACGATGATGCTCTTTGGCGATGGCAAGAAAATGATGAATGAACTCAATTCGGCTGTCAAGGAGCTGTGAGCGCAACGCCTCCCCTAGGGAGGCGAGCAAGTAATGGTTATTTGTTCGACGAGGCCGGAGAAAGACGAAGGTGAGTGTAGATGGGTCGTTCTCCAAGACTTCTGGTCGCATTGATTCTCATTGGCTTGCTGGCACTTCCAGCAATTGCGAATAGCCAGGGGCCGCCTCAATTCAATGCTGAGGATGACGAGACAGCCAAGTATGGTTGCACCTGCCATGGTAACGCAGCACCCGGTGACCGTGCGGTTGTGATGATTTCCGGAGTGCCGGTGATGTATGATGCTGGTGCTGATTACGAGATGATTATCACAGTCGCTGATTCGGTCACTCTAGCTGGTTCGGATGGTAATACGAAGGCTGGATTCCTCCTCACAGCGAATGGAATCGGCGGCTTCTCTTGGGATTCTGCTGAGGAGATTCGTGAGGCTGAGGACAATCCAGATGCAATTTCTCACGATCAAACAGGAAGTGGTGTTTGGACATTCACTTGGACCGCACCCTCAAGCGACACCGGCACAGTCCACTTCAGCCTCGTCGGTAATTCGGTGGATTCGAGTGGGCTGCCCGACGAGGGGGATTATTGGAACATACTAACGTTCTCAATCAATGCACCTGGAACGATTTCTGATGGTGATAACGATGCTGTGTTACAAACTCGCACCATCGCAGTCGGTGATTACGATACGCTCTTTGTCCTTGAAGAGAGTGAAGCAGAGAAGGAAGCAGAGCGGCAGAAGCATCTCTCGGAAACAATATTCGAAAAGGGTAATCTGTTCTACTGGACTTCACTAACCGCTCTTCTTGTCGGAGCAGTCTACCAACGTGAAATCATGGAACGCCGATATGAAACCGGCCCTGAGTACCTTGCCATGGAACTCGCCTATCCTCAAGGAATTCGCAGAGGGCTAGTTGCCATCCTCGCCTTCTATCTGGCAGTTGATTGGACAGCCAATGCAGGACAAGGAGATTTCATTATTGGCTGTGCTTGGTTCATCGCGGCTTGGGCATCTTACGGTGTCTATCGAACAGTACGCTCGGCCCAAGCCGAGCCAACCGTTCACGATGTGATGTGAGATGGGATCAACTTCGAACACCGACCGGCTTGTTCCGGTCGATGAGCACCTCGGTGCACTTCATTCAGTAATTCGTAGAGCGGCACTGGTTTTCCTTGCTTCCGCGGCTCTTGCATTATTCTGGGTTGATGGAATCCTTCACGATTGGTCCCTCTCCCAATCTCCCAGCGGCGCGCTATCGATTTACGGGCCTTATGATTGGGTTGAGATGCGATTCACTGCGATTTTCATCATCGCAGCAGTGGTCACTTTGCCTATCGCATCTCTCGACCTCCGAAACTTTGCGCGCCCCGGGCTCCTTCCTACAGAGCGAAGATGGCTTGATTCATTCCTCGTGATCAGCGCAATTTCACTACCACTGATTCTTCACACAGTTTGGTTCAAAATGATTCCACAATACATCGAAGCTGGAATTCAGTTTGATTCGATAGCAGGCGTCTCCGCTCACTTCGATGCAGCCGAAATCTTCGCCCTCGCGAGTGGTCTGTCTTGGATTTTGGTCCTCGCTTTCATGACTACGCTATTTCTCTCCCTCTCACGACTTTTTGGTTTGGTCGAGGAAGGTCGGAGCAGATTCAGGAATCGAGCCCTCGCAATCTGCGGTGGAATGCTGATTCTTACTCTACCGGAGGTTTTCGAAGGAGTCCGCGTAATGACTGCGATTCTAGTAATATTCCTCGCCGAATCGATATCTAGAACCACCCCCTCTGGCCCACTCGGCCCCCGTAGACCAAAGGTGATGTCCATGGTTGACTCTCAAGGCATCCCACAACGCCCGGCTCTTCTCGCTTGCTCCTGCGAAGGCGCCTGCCCTAGTGTGGAAACCGCATGGATGGCAACAGACTCCTTACCCCTCCTGAACGCAACAGCCCTTTGCCTCGAAGAAGACGAGCAACAAGCTGTATTCGAGTTGGCACGAAGCAGTGGCATCACCCATCTGACAATAACCGGTTGCGACTCAACTCCGATTCCAGCATCTTTGAAGGCAAATTTAACCGCATCAGGCACTCAATTGGATGGATTGAGTTGGCTCGACGACGAGCGGTCAACTGATACCGCTTGGAGAAAACAAGCCCTCCAATTACTTTCTTCGCGTTTTTCACCGGCAGGCGATGAATGACATCACGAATCAAGAGCATCTGCGTTCGTCAACCCGTTCCCTTCAAGGGAACGGAATGATGCGTCAATAGCATGAGAGTACACAGAGCGGTCATTGCGACTATGCTTCTCGTGAGCGCTCTCTTCGTCCATATGAATGGTGAACTCGTAGATGATTGGGCCTCCAAACAAGTGCCAAGGGAGCAAACTGAACCCTTGTCGCTACTTGGCATACAAGCCAACGAAGAGTGGCTTGTTCTGCAAGTTGAATTTCCAAATAGTCCCTATTCAGAAAATCGTGCTAGAAGTCTACTGATGGGGGCTGGATCAGCCGAGGAATACATCGAGGAGATGACAGCAGGCTCATCCACCCTCTCAGCGACTCTATTCGACGAAGTCTGGGAAGCACCTCAAGGCGTCAAGCGTTGGGGCGAGGATGTCGATGGCGAACGTGACCACGGAGCCGACGGAAATGGAGCAGAGACACTTCTCAAAGAAGTCGCCACTGACATCCTTGTTGACCAAGATTTGAGTCGTTGGGATCTCAACAATGACGGCGTAGTAGATCGAATTCTAATATTGCATTCCTCAGAACCACAGGAAAAAGGAGGTGGGACTAATTCACTCTGGAGTCACTTCACTGGAATGCAGGAACCATTGGTTATCGGCGACTGGTCCATTGAACACTTCACAGTCGCTTCAGTCAATTCCGGTCTGGGGACAATAGTCCACGAAATGCTCCATCAGATGGGTGCTCTCGACCTCTACGATGTCCACAGCGAATTGCCAACCAGCAATTGGAATGGCATTGGAGATTGGGGCTTGATGGCGAGTGGTAATTGGAATGGAAATGGAGCCATCCCTTCATTGCCTTCCTCGTCTACTCTGGACTTAATTGGAGTGCAAAGAAGCATTACTGTCGAACCTGATATTGATTCAACTCACTCTATTTCAGGAATCAGCGAAGGTGGTTCCTCGATAGAGGTTGAGATAGGTCCGAATGAGTGGATTCGCTTTACTCTACGTTCGGACGCCGGCTTTGACTCAGCCCTCCCCGGCCACGGCGTCCTCGTTGAACAACAAGATCGCAACAACGGAGACGAGGCTGAGAACCTCGTCAATACAGATCCCGATTCGGCATGGTTACGGATAATTGAGGCAGATGGAGATGCTGCTCTTGAGAGAGGAAGAGACACTGGGGCAGCAGAAGATGTCTTCACCGAAGGCGGCCAATTAGGTGCAACTGGAATGCAAATCCGCGACAGTCGCGGGCGTCTCGTCCCGTGGACAGCAAACATAGACTCACTTACATCCGGCCAAGCAATAATTTCCTTTGATTTCCCTGACCAATCCTCATCTGTGGATATTTTGCCACCGAGAGGTCCACTCGAGGTTCTCGGCGCAGAGACAATCTTCGCCAGCATCAGTGCTGACCAAGCCTGTAATTTACTGGTTGATGTACACTCTTCAGCTTCATCAGCCGAAAACGGTCCAAGGGTTGTGGAGGTCCCTGAAGGAATTTCCACTTTCGAGTTATTGCCCGCCAGTGGGATAGAAGGTCCGGCTGGTTATTTGCGAGGCTCAGTCGGTTGCGAAGGTGAAAGACAATTGGAAATCGACCTCGATTGGTATTCAGTTGGACACAGAATCGAAAGCGAACATCTCTCTGAGATTATTGCGTGGGATGAAGCATCTCGAATCTCCCTCATAACCTCGTGTTCCGGAAGCGCATCTCGGACATATTCGATAGCCATTGAAGGTGCACTTTCTAGAATCGCTTCCGTCCGTAATCAAGGAGAGTTCGATGCCTGTCCAATTATCGAACTAGACATCGAACCTGCAGGTCTTTTGACACCAGGAATGGTAGCAGAAGGAGAATTAGTTCTCGTCGATACTTTTGGTCTTGAACAGCGTGTTGCTGTGACTTTGACTGCTCAATCCTCATTCAATGGCGATAGCCCTCTAAATTGGTTAGTTCAACCAAGTAATGCTATCATGATGATTATGTTACTTCTTGCGATATCGGTTGTAACCGGAGGGACCACACGTATTCCGGCTTCCCCTCCATCTCCTCCTCAAACCCTTTCAGAGTCTGAACCGGCTGAGCGAGACTTCAGCGCCGATTAGGATTCGACCAGCGCGAATCCGCCGGAGGGCGTGTGATTGCAAGATAACACCAGTTTTCTCCATTTTGAACAGGATGCAACCAGATCTTGTTCACTCCGGCCGCCAATCTCGACGCTAAACAAGCCCCACCCCAATCCTGAGGCGCCTCCGAAGGAAGGACCACGAGATATGGCGCGTGATCTTCTCCAAGCGGCTTATCGTAACAGCGCCATCGAGTACCATACTTGAATCCGGGGCGCATAACAAGTCCTCTCCCAAGTAAATCATTGAGAATTTGTGCCCCCTCTGAAAGTGGTTCTCGACCATCTATAATTTCGCAAGTAATTCCATCGACATACACCCCTGCCTCGGTTGGGACGCCAAGTTGTTGAATAGTCCATGAATCGGTGGAATACAAGCGACCTCCTGCAGAATTAACTCCATCAGAGGTTGCATTGAGTGCAGCAAAAACGCTAGTTGAATCCAATCCACCTTCCGGGTTGGCCGAAGACACCCGGTAAGTGACAACACTCAACTCCGAATCGACAACGAGTACTTCAGCAACGCGCCCGTTAGATTCAACGCGCCCAGCCCACTCAAACAATCCATCCGAATCCAAGGAATCTGAGTCTTGGAACCATCGTACCTCCGCTATCGGAGAAGAATCCCTCGGATGAGAATCCGAAGCCCAACGAGCAGCCCAACTTTCGGCCTGTGCCGTCTGGCCGACTACTTCCAAATTCGCAGATAAAATCACTTTATTCCCCGGCACACGTAACGCTTCCAAAACAGCGAATTTTTGCATCAAAAGGCGATCTGCATTCAGAGCAGTGGATAACCAATCCTCTGAAGGGAAATCCACATTTCTATGATGGTGGACGAAGAGTGTCTCAGCCGACGAGAGCAATAGAGAACCACCTTCTGCGGGTCGCCCAATAGCTGACTTATGCCACAACCTATCGGCAGCCGAACCACTGTAGGACCAGGGTGACGAGGTGGAGGGCATGACCGTTCGAGAGGCCTGTTTCGCTTGAGTGCGTCGGTCGGGGCAGGAGGGCGTGTGGTCCCCAAAACTCATTCATCTCCTCCCTCACGAGGAGTCATGGCAATGGGCGAAGACGAGGTCTCGCGGACTGATTCACTGCTTCGATTACGGGCTTCTCTTGACGCGATGGTAGGCTCAAGAGTGACACTTCTAGGTGATGTGATGCTCGATCGCTACCACCACGGCTACGCAAACAACCTCAATTCAATCGCACCGGTTCCTGTGCTCAAAATTTTCCAAACAGATGAGAGCCCGGGAGCTGCTGCCCACATCGCCCGCGGATTAAATTCGATTGGATTGGATGTCGGGTTCCATACCTTCGTGGGCGATGATCGCGAGGGGAGTTCCATCGTTGAAATGTTGGCAAATGATGGTATTTCGACAGCTGGCATCGAGCACGTGGCGGGTAGGCACACGCTCGTCAAAATTCGCTTCTTCGGTAGTCGAGAGAGCCTTTTGGACGAAAGTCAAATCCTGTTGCAGGCAGATCGTGGTCCGTTAGAAGTGATGGATGATTCGATATCAGCCAAATTGGCAGGTAATGCGATGGCTGGATTGGCAGATAGTTGTGCCCTAGTAATTTCAGATTATGACAAGGGCGCAGTCACAGTCACAGGGGCTTCTTCCTTGATTTCTGCTGCGACCGAACAAGGCATCCCAGTAATTGTCGATCCAAAACTGACTGGCTTAGAACGCAGTAGAGGGGCCACAGTAGTTCTTGTCGAAATGCGAGGAATGGAATTGATGCGTCGTCGACTTGAAAGTGAGGATTCACAGAGCGCGGCAGACGAGTTGATCTCAACCTATGATTGGGATGCCTTGGTGGTTCTCGGCGGTGTTCACGGAGTCACTCTTTACCAATCCGAAGGTGAGACTTTACACTTCGATTGCGCAGCAGCCACACCAAAACAACAGATTGGTCTGCATGACGCGGCTGCGACAGCCCTTGCAGTTGCTCTTGGAAATGGGTTGTCGATGGAGGATGCGGGATTATTGGCCGCGGCCGCTTGTGATTGCATTCTTACTGCCGAAGCGAGCCACGAATTCGTTGACCGTGAAACTCTCGGAATTTGGCTAGATGAGTTATCATGGCAGTTGCATATCTCTGAAAGATGATGCGAACAAATCGCCATGAGGTTCAAGACACGTAATCGAACCCAAGGGTTCGATGAAGCGCTTGAGTTTACTCTCATTGCTGTGTCTCGCTGCATTATTGGCGGCTTCGAGCAGCGTTCAGGCGGACTCAGAAGATGATCCCCCTCTCATTAGTATTGATGTGGAGAATGGCGCTAGCACCATGGATACTATCTCTTTCACAGGAATGCTCGAAGATGAGGTCGAGCCTTCCGAGTTTTTTTGGCGAGTCGCTAAGAATGGAACTGTATTCGACGGTGGTGATCTCAAATCCTCTCTTGACGAAATTGATTCAACCAGCAGTAGGCCACAGTGGGCTTGGTCATTCGATATCTCGTTCGATGCAACTGGAGAATGTGCTTGTTACGTCAGTTTGCATTCGAAGGATGCTTCGGGCACCGAGAAGATAGAAACACGTATCGTCTTCATGGCTGACGAGAATACTACACATCTTCTCGGCTTCCTAATCGCAGAAGATCAAGCTGGGATGTTAGTCGATGGCTCTCTAAGTATTAGTGGATGGATTGGAACTTATCTTGATGACGAGATGACACTTGGAATTCAGAGCTCTCTTGCTCAAGGTCTCATTACAGCAGCTCACACCCCCGATGTCTTTTCTTGCTCCGGTTCATCGACAGCACAACAGGTAACGATACTCTCAGGTGGTAATTTTGAAATCGATTGGGATATCTCATCAAAGCTTGATGGTTGGCTGAATGTAGAATTGATGGCTTGTTCTCTTGAACGAGCTTTTGCAGACGGCGCCTCAGTGCATTACTCAATTCGAGTCAATAACGCGCCTCCAATCATCAAATTAGATGGTATTGATTCTGTTGAGGAAACAAATGAGTGGCACACCTTTGATGCCTCGTTGACCGAGGACCCTTATTGGGGCCGAACAGACATGTACTATGTTTGGACTCTAAGAAGGCCCTCACACACTGGAACGTTGCCAGTCGATGTCCAGATGGGTGATGATTTGACCACCTACAGTGTATCTGCTACAAGTAGTGGAAATTTCACTCTAAGCCTCACTGTTTACGATCAAGGAGGCCTTTCATCGACAAGTGTGGTTGAATTTGACATTCACAATCGTGTTCCGACAGCATCTCTGGCTATTGATGGGATTGCGGTTATCGACGGCGAAGAAATCCGCCTCAAGACTCCTTCTAACACTCTAATCGATGCCACTTCAAGCACAGATACGGAAAATGATGCAGGCTTACTTCGTTGCATTTGGCTCTTTGACGGTGTTCCATTGTATGAGGGGTGCAATCGGGATTTCGTTTGGCCCGATGAGAACGTCCATCGTGCGTGGCTGACGCTGGAAGTAATCGATGACGATGGCGAGGTAGCA
Source organism: Candidatus Thalassarchaeaceae archaeon (assembly GCA_029250665.1). GTDB lineage: Archaea > Thermoplasmatota > Poseidoniia > Poseidoniales > Thalassarchaeaceae > MGIIb-O1. The sequence continues at coordinate 24,823 of JAQXEV010000021.1, forward strand.
ACTCTATCGGTACAATTGGTCCATCCTGACGAAGTAAAACCATTTCCTGTAGCTCTCATCGGATTGGTTTTCAGTGCTCTTTTCCTGACTTACGCCATTGCTCAACGTCTTCGCGGAGGCAGTGAGAAGAGTATTCCAAAGTGGAAGTCCTGAACATTTCCTCTCAGTTTATCGTCCCACAGTCCTAAGAACGCCTCACTCGTCGCACAGACGTGAGCAGTATGGTAGGGCTACCCTTCGATGAGGCGGAGTATCGCGGACGGCAGTCTCGATTTCTTGCACAGGTTCCTGAGGATTCCTTGGTTCTGATTCCGACCAACCCAACGTCTACACGCTCAAACGATGTTACCTATCCATACCGCGCGAGCTCGTCTGTTCTGTATCTCTGCGGATGGGCTGACCCTGATGCTATTCTCATGGCTCAACACGGCGACTCTGGTTGGAACGTCTCCTTGTTCGTCCAACCTCAGGACACACTCGCAGAAATTTGGGAAGGTAGGCGAATTGGTGTCGAGGGCGCAGTTGCTGGATGGCCTATTGATTCGGCGCACTCGTTAGATGATCTGGAAGATGTTGTTAATAGTGCTCTTTCTGACTCCAAAGCAGTTCATTTAGTTCAGAAATTACACGATGAACTAGATGAATTGGTGAATTCTGCTCTTACACAAAAGAGCCGTGCTCGCAATACCTATGGAAAGGGACCATTGTCGATTACCGATCCTTCTTCGATTATTGACGAGATGAGGATGTGTAAGTCGGCCGCTGAGGTCACTGTTATGCAACGTTCGGCCGACTTGGCAGGAGAAGCACATGTTGCCGCAATGAGAGCTACACAACCTAGTATCGGTGAGTGGCAAGTTCAGGCGGTGATTGAGGGGCATTTCCTTTCAGCAGGCTCGCAGTGGAGTTATCCTTCGATTGTTGGTGGTGGTGACAATGCAACTATTCTGCATTATCACGCGAATAATCAACCTGTTGAGGACGGCGAACTAATCCTCGTCGATGCGGGATGTGAGGTAGACGGATACGCATCTGATATCACTCGCACTTGGCCGGTTAACGGTAAGTTCAGTGATGCTCAGCGCGAAATTTACGAATTGGTTTTGGCTGCTGAATTGGCTGGTATTGAGGCGTGTCGTGTGGGTGTGCCTTGGAATTCTTCTCATAAGGCGACCATGGAAGTTATTTCACGGGGTCTAATTGATTTGGGCGTGCTAGATTGTACTTTTGAGGAAGCCATGGGTGAGAATCTCGATGGAAAGACACGCCAATTCTTCATGCATGGCACTAGTCACTCACTGGGTCTAGACGTCCATGATGTTGGTATTACTCGACCCGGTGGGGAGGGTGATGGAAGGCTGCTTGAGGCAGGTATGGTCCTGACTGTAGAACCCGGACTTTACTTCGGCTCGTGGCGATCAGATATCGAGGTTCCAGAGCGTTATTCTGGAATCGGCGTTCGAATCGAAGATGATGTTTTGATTACCGAGAATGGTCCAATAGTTCTGACTGCCTCCTGTCCCAAAACAGTTGCTGAAATTGAAGGACTGGTTGGCCACGGAGCATGAGCAGCATGAGCGACTGGAGGTCAATCCTCGAGTCACAATTAGGGGATAATCCACCCCGTTTGAGTGTCGAAGAAGCTACGCTACTTTATGACGAAGCCGATCAGAATGATCTTCTCTTCGCAGGCCTCGAAATGCGCCGCAAGAGAGTTCCAGGCAACAAGGTGACTTATCTTGTCGATAGGAATGTGAATTACACTAATGTCTGTACAATCAATTGCCAATTCTGTTCCTTCTATCGTCCCCCTGGCCACGCAGAAACCTACACTCAAACTACCGATCAAATCAGCGCTCGTCTCTCTGAACTTGAGGCAATTGGCGGCTCTCGAGTATTGATGCAGGGAGGAGTTCACCCCGAATTGCCGATTGAATGGTATCTTGACTTGCTCAAAGAATTGAGATCGCGACACCCATCGATTGACCTCGATTGCTTTTCTCCAATCGAAATCGAAGGAATAGCAGAGGTTTGCGACTTGTCAACAATAGAAGTGTTACGACGCTTCAAGGATGCAGGAATGCACGGTTTGCCTGGAGGCGGTGCCGAAATGCTCGTTGACGATGTAAGGTTGGACATTTCACCAAAGAAGGGTAGCGCAGATAATTGGCTCCGAGTCATGCAAGAGGCACAGCAACTAGGCTTGACGACTTCCGCAACCAATGTAATCGGCTTCGGAGAATCAAATAGACATCGAGTGCAACACATGCAACGAGTACGTTCTTTGCAGGACGACAGTCTTGAGCAGGGTTTTGATGGTTTTACATCATTCATTGCATGGCCGGTTCAACTTGAAAACAATTCATTCGGAAAAAGAAATCGTGGCCAGAATCGTGTCGAATTAGGTGCGAGTGCTCACGAATATCTTCGACATGTGGCTATTTCGAGATTATTCTTCGATAACATCCCTCACATCCAAGCCTCATGGCCTACGATGGGTATGGGGGTGGCTCAGATGGCTCTTTTCGCTGGGGCTGATGATGCAGGGTCTACGATGATGGAGGAGAATGTTGTATCAGCTTCTGGCACGACGAAAACACTTGCTGGAGAGGATGAATTACAGTGGACGATTCTACGCGCAGGATTCGAGCCACAGAGGCGCGATTCCGATTACCGACACCTTGAAACAGATGTCCTCAACGAAGGGATCCTGCCCTGTCCTCCACCGCTTCAGCCGGCTTAATCAGTCCTTGGCGTCTTCAGAACGTGCTCCCCTTAGGGGTAATTCATCGATTATTACAGGCTCATCGGTCTGTGGCATAATCACCGGCTTCACCCACCTAACGCTCGTTCCATTCCATTCAGCATGAACATGAATTTCCCAGTGGAATGCGATTACAGATGAGTAAATGGTTCCGGGCCAACGTTGCTCAGGTCCCTCCAGTCGTAAAGGAAACTCCGCACCAGAATGGACATAGGGTCCGAGTGCCCGAACTCTAAGAGGTTCCAGCAACAAAACTCGGGCGTGTTCTACAGGTAATGGCGTGGCTTCACCTACACCAGTTCCATGCTCATCACCTGATGATATTCGCTTATCGGGAAGTTCAGTCGACATTCCAGGTGGCGGCTGACCTCCTTCCGGCCTGTCTAATGCTCGGAGCATGGTTTTCCTTTCTGGAATAGCTACCCCGGCTTGGAGGTGAAAACCTTCGGTTACAACCCCCTCAGGCAGGTCAATACTTTGCACTTCTAACCAACCATCGCCAGTGGTGAAAGAGATTTCTGGGTCATCTATTGGGTTGGCAATATACGCATTTTGCCTCGAAATATCTCTAGAATTTGCAATCATCCTGATTACGATTGGTAAAACGAAGATTGGGAAACTGATGAAGAGTAATTTTGGGTAATCCAATGGTCCAATTTTGTAGGATCCTTGAGTTAACCACGAAATTATAGGAATGCCACTGAGAGCAGGTGCGATAGCGTGGAGAAATAATGAAACGATTAGCAGGACGACGGTTGGTGCAATCAAACGTCGTGCAACCGCGTGCAATGGGTCTGGATTGATGTACCATCCATTACGAGTCCGCATCAGGAATGGAAGAGTTGCAGTGGTTGTTACGGAATTTATTCTAGGAAGATCCTCATCACCGGGTTTTGTATTCCTCCATTCTACTAGCCAACCGTCTTCCGAGCCGATTCTGAACGGAGTTGGTGGTGAAGAATTTGATGAAACTACAACTTCAGTGATAGGTAATGATGCGGGGTCAACATTCGAGTGATCGAATGGTGGATACCTGATCCTCTGAACTGATTCCATTCAATCACCCCCAAATCAGTGCTCTTGCGGCCTTACTAGTCAGTCTTCTAAATTCTGGAATATTCTTCAGCATCTTTATTCCAAGAGGAATCGGATTCTCGATTTCTCCAAATTCATCTATTAATTCGATCACATCTGGACGAGACCAGACTTCGAAAATTTCGTCGAGTTCTTCATCGGTACATTCAGTCAGGAAAGCATTCCTCAATCCCCGTGATCTGGATTGACTACGTCGCAATCCATCGAGGCTGGAATTCAAATTTTTAACAACTATTGGTGAGAAATCATTCACTTCAAGGGCTGAAACTAATCCCTCTATCATCAGGTCGACTTGATCGAATCCCTTGCCAATACCACCTCCTGTAGTCGGTTTGCAAAGTCCGGCCGCGTCTCCAAATACAGCAACTCTTTGTTTCACAGGTTTGAGGATTAAGCCAGCAGGTATTGGTCCACAAAACCGGCCTACTTCGCGGCATTCAGAAAACCGTTCTTCCCAAATCGGTGACGATTTTAGTGTTACAAGGAGGTCTTCACAGGATCTACCATTCAATCTCTCAGGCAACGTCCAATTTCCTATTCTCGTAGTGTCCCCTGATGGAATAGCCCATGCGAAGAACCCTGGGGCGACGTCTTCACCAGTGAACATATCTAATCTGCCTTCTTCGCCAGGATAACCAGTTACTTCGACTTGGAATCCTATCATCAACTCCTTCGGTCTACCCATTCTGAATGTGCGACGAACCCATGAATGAGCTCCATCGGCGCCGCACAATAATTTACAGGAAAATGATTGTGATTTACCATCTACATCCACATTTAATTTGACTCCAGAATCTGTGACAATCGCCTCAACTGGCTTTGACGAAAGCAAAATGTCGGCCCCGAAATCAAGGGCTTGAGTGACGACTCGCTCATCGAATAATTTTCTGCAAACTGACCAGGTACGAGTGGACTCTTCTGATCCGATCTTAATTTCGATTCCTGATGGGCTGTACATTCTGGCGCCCCAAATTCGGCTCAAAACGGTGTCGTATGCACCGATCCTTTCCATTGCTGAAGGATTGACCAATCCAGCACACTGGAAAGGCCGACCGATTTCTGCATGCTCCTCGATGAGTAGCACACGCATGTTGTGTTCACCCAGCCTCCTTGCGAGATATCCACCAACAGGGCCAGCACCGATGATGATGACGTCATATTCGTCGTGTGGCAAGAAGTCGACCTCCTGAGCAGGTGCTGAGGATGTCTTGACGTGAATGGCTTTTGATTTCACTTCTTTCGTTGACGCCGGCGCGCCTGGATTGTCTTTTTTAGCCGGTCGATGAGGGTGCTAGCATCATTCTTAGAGATCTCATCAATCGTGGTCGTATCAACAAGAGCCATTGCATCCTCAACCGCCATTTCGAGATTCTCACACATTGACTTGATAGTCGCTACCTGCTTTTCAGTTGCAGGAGAATCTCGGTCTCTTTGAATCAAATCATTGATGACTCGGCTTGCAGTCCCTTCTCGACCACCAGTTAAAGAATCAAGGTCTTCTAATTCCCTTTCTTTTAGGAATTGGTCCATATCGATACTGTGCTTATCAGCGAGTTTGATGATGAGAGCCATTTGCTTCTCACTCGGTGGGATTTCACCGGCATCTTCGCCATTCATTGCTTCGATAATCCTTCGAGCATCATCTCCTGTGAGTTCCTCGTAGTCTTTCCCTTGAAGGAACTTGGAGCGAACATCATCTTCCATCCGAACCAATCTATTCTTCATGTAATTCATTTGCTTCGGCGTAGGCTTTTGTTTTCGTAATTCTAGCGCGCTATTGTGCATGGCGCGAAAATCTCCAACGAAAGCGTGCCATACATCTGCACCGCTAGAACCCCCACCTTCAACTTGGTCGAGATTGGTTTCCATCAAAGCTGTAAATCTCGGTGTGAATAGTCCCTCTGACATAGTTCCTGATGAGTCGTCGCCAGAGCCGTAGAATGGAACAACTTCAGTCCAGAGTGTCCTTCCTTGATCAGTCGGACTCAATGATGAGCCATCCTTGAGAGCATATCCTCTGTCAACCAATTTTCCAACAGTGGTTAGGTAGGTGGAAGGACGTCCGATGTCTGCTTTCTTCATTTCTTGGATTATCGAACTCTCAGTGAATCGTCGAGGTGGTTTCGTTTCATCTGATATCATTCGTGGATTTTCCTCTTTCTTCTGGAAGGACCATGACGAGCCGATATCGAATCCTGCTGCAGGAGGGCTCGTCATGACTTTTTTGTCGTCTGAATAGACTACTTCCCATCCGCTGTGTATTCTCCAAGAAGATGTACCGTACAGAGGCTTGTCGAGACCAGGGACACTAGCAGTTAGGTCTCGTCGCTCGCGAACCGAATCTGACATTTGGCTCGCAGCGAATCGCGCCCAAATCAAACGATACAGGGCTTGTTGATCAGCATCGACTCCATCAAGCGTGCGCGCTTCCGGTTGAGTTGGTCGAATTGCTTCGTGAGCATCTTGTACATTCTTTGCACCTTTGCGGGCGTCTGGGCCAAGGGCACCTGCGCCGAGATGATTCGCGCCGTATTCCTTTTCGATTAATTTCCTGACTCGGTCTCTGGCATCTTTGTTAGTCCTTGTTGAATCGGTTCGAATGTAAGTGATATAGCCGGCTTGATAGAGTCCGGTAGCTACTCGGCTTGTCCTAGATATCGCCCAGCCCATTCTGCCATTGGCGCCCCTAAGCATGGTCTCAGTTGTGAATGGTGGCTGCGGTCGGCGGTTGGTTTTGCCTTCCTTTACAGAATCGAGGGTCACTGCGCCGGCCTTGCGTGTAGCATCTTCGGCAGAGCGTGCTAGATCTTCGTCATAGGTTCGGTCTGGATGGTGTTTTCCATCATCTCCAGTCCATGCCTCTGAGTCATCCTTTTCGTGAAATCTAACTTTGAATGTGACCGCATTCGAATCAACTTGTACCGAGTGATATGGAATTGGTACGTGGGCATCTCGTTCGAGTTCACGGTCGACGATGAATCCGAGTGTTGGTGTCTGAACTCTCCCCATTGAAGCGAGACTCCAAGAACGGCTGAATCTTGAGCATCGGAACCCAACCAATCTGTCCATGAATCGACGTACTTTTGCAGCATCGACCAAGTCCATATCGATTTCACGTGGATTCGAAATGGCTTCTTGAACAGCGTTGTTTGTTATCTCGTTGAATGAGACTCTATGGATGGTTGGGTATTCATGGAAAATTTCCTTCAATCTCCATGCAATGAATTCTCCTTCTCGGTCTGGGTCGGTCGCGATATAGATTTCATCGACCTTTTTTGTCTGCGCTTTCTTCAATAGCGCATTCATTGTCTTCTCCGCTCGCTCAGTATAACTCCAAGGTGGCTTAGGAAGCTCTCCTGGCTTTGAGGACCACATGGCCTTGTTGTCTTGCTTGCTGCGGCCACGGTTTGGTAGATCCTGAACGTGGCCGTTACACGAATCGACAATCCATCCACGCCCGAGATATTTCTTGATGGTGCGAGCTTTGGCTCCAGATTCCAAAATCATTAACTTCAACGAAACCACTCTCAAAATTTTGAGGCGCTGCTGGCTGACGTCAGCATACCTCGGTTCGCGGTGGCAACAAACTCCCTGTATAAACGTGAGTGGCGATGGAGCGATGCAACACGCGCACGCCCACGCGTGTGTAGCGCGCGCGCCCTGTGTACGCGCGCGAGGGAAGCGTCGATTGTAGCCCTTGAGAGTAGTTCTCAGAATCAAAAATCGAGTCGAGTTGATTTCTCATCCCACATTTCTTCAGCATCAGGTCCACCACAGCCGACACATCCAGGATAGCCGGCTGCCGCTAGTTTCAGAACCTGTCCAATCAATTCCGAAAAGCCATCCTTGACTCCCATCGGAATCCAAACTTGAGAGATGTTGGGCTCATTCATACCGATGGATCCACCATCTTCTCCAATCAGTGAAACTACAATTTCGTTATTCGAATGCACTTTGGATTCAAGGCCGAAATGTAAGGACGGAGCCAGATCAGAAATCTCCAAGGATAGTTCCGAAGAAATCTCAACTTCAGCCGGATGACGGATGATTACACCTCTAGATCGGAGTATCCTCCGGGCAAGTTCCCGCAATGACTTGGTGCAGTCATTCGCGCTCATACAACTCGCACTGCACGCAAGCCTTGAAGGATGCCTCATCGGCCGACAGCAGGATGGGCCTGCCATATCGCTTAGTGGTGCGGCCTGCGATGCGTTTCATAGACTCGGAAAGAGCTCACGGATTGAGTGTACGAGCGCTCTCGACTTTTGTTGAAAACAGAGGAGCTCAGAAGTTAGTGAGTTCAATTTACAGAACTCCATCTCTGCCGATCACAGTTTTTGGAAGATTGTTCAGACATCCACTAGGTTTGGCTGCTGGCTTCGATAAATCGGCCAAGGCTTTGGGGGCTTGGCCGGCATTAGGATTCTCATGGTTAGAGTATGGGGGGGTTACTCGATTCCCACAAGAGGGTAATCCAAAACCGAGGATGTTCCGTTCCGATACTGACAGTGCCTTGATTAATCGTATGGGATTCAATAATCCTGGAGCTCAGAGTATCAGAGAGACGCTAACTGCTCGGCGTACTGCCGGACGGTGGCCTCACACGCCTGTTGCTGCTAATATCGGGCGTTCAAAAACCGTGGACAATGCCCGCGCCCCTGCTGATTACGCTGAGACGTTCAACTTACTATACGATCACGCGGACATCTTTGTCCTCAATGTCTCCTCACCGAATACACCAGGTCTTAGGGAACTTCAGGAGGATTCCCACATTCGTGATGTTGTCAGGGCCTGCACCGCGATACGGGAAAGGCGCTCGGGACTGAAACCCATTCTTCTGAAATTTTCACCCGACCTTGAGCCTGATGTTCTGTTGTCGTGTGCGGGCGCTGCACTCTCCGCTGGAATCGATGGCTTTGTTGCTACGAATACCACGATTGGGCGCCCTCCTCCTTCGAATACGAGGTCGAGGCGTATACTTGCAGAACAGGGTGGATTATCGGGGCGCCCACTACATTCGAAGTCAATCGAGATGATTGGTGAATTGTATGACGCTGTCGGGGATAAAGTTCCGATCGTTGGTTGTGGAGGTATCGAATCTGGTGAGACTGCATGGAATGCGATTACCAATGGGGCATCGTTGCTTCAGTTGTATTCAGCTATGGTTTTCCAGGGTCCTTCTGTGGTTGGTAGGGCTACTCGAGGCATCAAAAAGAGACTGGCTGCCGATGGATTCACCGACTTGCAGGAAGCGGTCGGTTATTCACGAACTTGAGCGAATTGTTTGCTCGGTTTGGAGTAATGCTATTCAACACCGCACTTGGGGGAGTGATTGTGCGCAACGACCGTCTTACGCGACTAGCTCTGGTAGCTGTAGTAATGCTCGGGCTAGTTGGGCTGATGTTCCTGACTGTAGACCCTGAGATTCAGTACACTGTCGATGAAGTCATGGAATCACCCGAGGATCATGATTCGAGTGAGATCCATCTTAGAGGGATTGTTCGCTTCGGCTCTGTGGACAATCAATCCTCGACTTTTACTCTGGAAGGATTGTCTTCCGAACTGAGCGTATCTTTCGCTTCAATCGCCGTTCCTGATGGCTTTGAGGAGGGTCGCACCATCGCTGTCAAAGGTGAATTATCGCAAGATGGTGGCAATTGGCATTTGTCTGCGAATGAGATTCAAACTGGTTGCCCCTCGAAATATGAGGCTGAATGAATCAAATCCTCTTGAAATCGAGGAAGTTTGAGTTTCAAGCGGGCTAATCCACATCGTTTCGTTCATAGGTGAGCGCTACCCGCGATAGTTGGGCTAGGGGGAGTGTTGACGTGCTCTATCATCCACAAATCGTCAAAAATGGTGGCCTGAAGTCTGAGGGCGGCGAATACGAGCCGATGATAACCCTGCGGTTAACGTCGATGTCTCGCCCCCAAGAGATCCAGGTTGGCGGAGAACACTTCCGTAGGGAAGTGTCGACCGTCTCAAGCTCGGGAATCAGGTCAGGCGCGGAAGCGAGCAGCCCGACCGGGGATGCTGGATGCCTTGGGAAAGCGGGGCGGAGGAGATCGTGGAACATTTATCGTTGGTGACGAGCGTCCACCGAAGACATGCCCACTATTCTATTCTA
>JAQXEV010000023.1 GCA_029250665.1 Candidatus Thalassarchaeaceae archaeon
TCGCTTGCAGCGACTCCACCGTCACGGGTCCAGTAAGCTCGGCAGCTGAAGAAGACATCAGTGCTCGACAGTGCGTCGAAGCGGCAGATATCGTATCCCGCACCTGCGACGTCGCCTGCGGCGTCGAAAGTGTGTACTCCAGATGCTCCTTGGTAGTCAGTGCCGACCATTCCCATGTGTGTGGGCATGTTAGCGCCGTCTTCCATCATAGCAGCCTTTCCAATCATCATTACTGCATCGTATGTCTCAGCAGTGTAGATACCACCAGCACAGTCTGCATCTGCAGCACAGCGCTCTACGAAGTCTCCAGCACTAGAGCCTGCTCGAGGCTTAGTAGCTTGGACACCGTTAGCAGCACCAGGGGCTGAAAAGTCATCCAAGAAGGCTCCGTCTGCAATTCCGTCAGCGCCGAAAGTTGGCAGAGACATGCCGAGGTAGGCCATTGTCTCAAGGATAGCAGCACCGTCTGCAGAGTAAGTCACCATTACTACAGATCCGCATCCAGCATCGGCAATAGCCTGTGCTTCTGCTGCGAAGTCTGTTTGGTCATCCGCATATCCGATCTTGGTGCACAGGTTATCTGTTCCCCAAGCGTCCGCGAAGGCGTCTGCCAGACCAGAACCGTAATCGTTGGTCATGTGCAGAAGAGCAGGGTTAGATGCTCCAGCAGCAGTTACCATAGCGGCCATTGCAGGTCCCTGAATTGCATCGCTTGGAACCACACGGTAGAAGTGTGGGTAAGCAGCAGAGTCAGAAAGACCAGGGTTAGTACTTGCGTATGACACCTGTACAGTTCCTGCTGCACTGAGTACTGCGTTAGCACCCATTGAAGCACCGGAACATGCTGCACCAGCAACACCGACAACACCAGCGTCGACAAGAGCCTGTGCTGCTGTTGCTGCGACGGTACCGTCACAGCCCGAGTCAGCCTCTACAAGCTCGAAGTTTCCGCCCATTGCATTGAGGTCGTCAATTGCCATCTGTGCAGCCACCGTGAACGGAGGTGCATAGACTGCGATTGGACCAGTCATTGGGTTTAGCATACCAATCTTCATTGATTCTGAGACTGGAGCTACGAATACTGGGTTATCGTTACCCATGTAGTGAGCAGCGATCTCATCGACAAGCGCGTTTGCGACGTCAACGTCGAATCCAACAGCGTTACCGTCCTCATCGAGGCTCTCGAACGGCGGGTAGGCCGTGTCAGAGCACAACTTGAGCGAACCGGACTCGAGGACCGCAGAGAGGGTTGAACCCTCACTTGGGGCCGGGTACGAGGTCGCAGTGTTTTCATCGCGGTCATCCGTGAGGACGACAGCTCCGTCGAACCAAGCGCCGAAGATGGCATCGTACTCGCCAGAGTCAACAATCGCAGTGATTGCGACATTGAGGGCATCGAGCAATTCGCCCGAGTCCTCGCGAACAGCGAGTCCGAAGGTCTCATCCGAGAAAGTCGTCATCAGGTCGCCAGACAGCGCGAGCACAGGTGAATCACCCATGGCGTAGTCCGCCTCACCGCTTTCGACTGCCGCTATGACCGAGGGGAAATCTCCGTACGCAACAATTGTAGCATCTGGTAAATTAGCCGGGTTATCGGCAGTTCCATCACCATTGGCCCACAAATCGGATGTGGTTCCTGACTGAAGAGCTACTGTTGTGCCTGCAGCATTCAGGTCCAAGACGTCGGAGATAGCTGCGGAACCAGTCGCACCGATTACACCCTGGCTACTTGTGTAGTAACCACGAGTGAAGTCGACGACTTGCTCGCGCAGATCCGTCTTCGTCATCGCCGAGATAATGGCATCGCACATCTCGTCGGCATTCAAATTGGGGATGATTGGGTCCCAGTCTGAAGTCACGAAGTCAGCCGACACATCGTCAGCTGGCATCAGAGTCCAGTCATCGTCCTCATCTTCCCCACCCAGACAACCTGCGAACGCAGCCGCAAGCATACTGAGAGTCATCAGCATTGCAATCATTTTCTTATCTAACATGGTGTATCTCACGCTCATTAGTGCAGCCCACCACATTCCATATTTGTTATAGAAGTTCGCTATTTTGATTCTAAACACACCGTTTTCAGGGGTTTGTGAATAGGTAGTCTTCGATTTCTAAAAATGAGGTACTGCGCGGATTATTTTACAAACTAAGACGATTTTTTGAGTTGGTTAAACCGAAAAACGGAAACAAGGAGTTGGATTTGGTAAAACTCAAAAGGCCCAAAAATCGATTTTAAACTCATCAGTTAACGAACTCAATTAGGAGGTTGATTTTCAGCCTTACAGAGAAAACAAATCTCGTTCTAAATCCGACCTCCTTCCGCCGATTGAATCATGAAGTCCCGCCCTTGCGTTTCAGTCGTGGTAGACACCCCGATGGACTATGCCAGCAGCGGTGTCGACATCGATGCCGAAGGTGCTGCTATAGCCAGCCTAATCGGTTCGCTAAGTGGTTCGGTCAGACAAGCCGGAACTCGAGGGGCCCCTGTTCCTCTTCCCGGTGGATTCGGCGGAATTATTGAATTCGGAGATTCACGCTTGGCTCTAGCGACCGATGGAGTAGGTTCGAAGTTACAAGTGGCTAACCAACTAGGTCGCTACGAGGGAGTCGGTATCGATTGTGTAGCAATGAATGTCAATGACCTGTTGTGTGTCGGTGCCGAACCTCTCGCCTTCGTCGATTACATCGCAGTTCCTGAGACTGATCCTGAGGTTCATGCGGTCATTGGAGCATCTCTTGCCGAAGCCTGCCGACGTGCTCGAATCACACTGGCCGGTGGCGAAACAGCGACACTTCCTGGAATCGTCACCGAACTCGACTTGTCGGGCACTGCCCTTGGATGGTTTCCTGTCGGCTCGGCGATTACCGGAGAGAGGTTAGCAGCCGGCGATGTAATCATCGGCCTGCCAAGTAGTGGAGTTCATTCCAATGGCTACACGCTGCTTCGTGCTGTTGTTGAAAAATCTGGTTTGGGATTGACAGATCCTGCACCGTTCGATGCTACCCACAACGGGCGTGAAATTGAGGGTGCGAATGAATCCGGAGCTACCTTGGGTGAAGTCTTACTGAATCCGACTCGAATTTATGTAGACCCGATTATCGATTTAATCGATGCTTGTAGAGATGAATCAGGTCCATGCACGAGTAGAGATTTGAAGGCCATCGCGCACATTACCGGAGGTGGCTTGTCGAATCTCCTAAGACTCCATGAGAGTCTCGGCTGGCATATCTCAGACCCGCTGCCAATCCCACCCGAGTTCACTTGGATGGCCGAAGTCGGACCAGTCGAGACACTCGAAATGCACCGCGTTTTCAACATGGGAATGGGAATGTGTCTCGCCGTCGGCCCTGAAGTTGCTGACTCAGTCGAAAAATGGCTTGCTGAGAGGTTGCCCGGTAGTCGAAGAGTGGGTGTTGTAACCGACAATGGGCACCGAGTGACGCATGCGGATTCGCGCGTTGTGTTCGAGCATTATTGAGCCTTCATCACACCGATTTGCCAAACCCTTGCGAGCAGTCAAGCCAATGTGTGAGGGCTCATCCGTCACCCTGTGAGTACCCCGACTCCCCCCGGCTGGCCCGGACTCATCCATAGGGAAGGGCGCACGCTAACCCGAGTTACCAGCGCACCCGATTTGACAACTCGAGGCCCTGTTGCAAAGAGCTCCGATGAGGTCTTTCATAATCCAGCGATGGCAGGCTCGCGCACGCGCAGTGTACTATTGATGGCGCATGTCATCGAGTCTGGAATGTTGGGTGATGGTGCGATTCGCGCGCTCGATGGGCTCAGCGCATCTGGCCTGCGCGCGAGGCGTTGGTTGCACGAATTACCTGAGGGGATTGGGGAACGTTTGATCGCAACTGCGGGGGATATGAATCAGAATTCTCTTGATTGGGCAATGGCGACCGAATCTGAGTTTCCTGCTGGTCGCGGTGAATTCAATTCTCTACTCGGTGATTTACGCTCGAGCATACTCTCTCAAGGATGGCACTGGATTGACATCGATCCTTTCGGCTCTCCCGTACCATTTCTCGATACGGCGGTTCAGGCGCTGGCCAGACGCGGTGTGTTAGAGATCAGCGCCACCGATTCTGCCGCGCTCTCTGGATCATCGAAGAATCCACTGATGCGGCGCTACGGAGCAAGAGTTCGGCTGGACAAAATGAAGCACGATTCTGGGCTTCGTGTTCTGATGGCAACAGTCGCGCGCGCGGCTGCGCGCCACGACCGGAGCATCGAGCCATTGCTATCCATTTGGGATTCGCACCATCTGCGCGTATCCGTAAGCGTGAGGCGTGTGATGACTGGTGCGAATGATGTCGAGGAATCACTAGGCTGGAGAGTTTACACTCCAAATCAAGCCGAAGTCGATGCTTCGGTTGCAGCAGGTCTGCTCCCTGCTGACGACGGTAGCGACCTGCCAATACGTTGTTTCCTTCCTCTTTCTCACCCTGTTGCTCGTGAAGATAAACGCGTTTCAGGGCCTATGTGGATTGGTCCGATTGCTAATGCTGATGCAATGTCGTCCATGACTGCTGAACGCGCCCTCGAAATGTGTGGACCAGAGGTTACGGGCGAAGATCCCGCCGGATGGAGTGGAGATGATTTCGAGGCTGAGCGGAGACGAGTTGTACGATCGGTTCGCAATCTTGCAGAGGAAGCGGAATCAATCTCTGCAGCACATCTGATTGCGGTCGATGAACTCGCCAGTTGGCTTGAGCGAGGCTCGCCACCAAGCCCTGCAAAGATGGTTGCTTACCTCAAAGAAAAGGGACACAGTGCATCGGTTTCGCACTATGCTGAGCCTTCGTTTAGAACTGATGCGCCTTGGTCAGTGGTAGTTGCAGCGCTGGATGCAATCTCAACCGCCGATATATGACATCTCAATTCGGGGAAGCGCAGAAGTCTCCTCAGAACGCAATTCAGAGTAGCGATCAGCGCGACGTGTCCAGATTGCAGCGATAGCCGCAGTCAGATTTTCTCCGTTTGCGCCATTGTGAATCAAAGCTCGAAGATCATGACCGCCAGAAGCGAATAAGCAAGTGAATAGCCTTCCATCAGCAGAAATCCTCGCGCGCACGCAATCTCCACAGAAAGGCGCGCTTACAGAAGAAATCAGACCGATCTCACCGGATCCATCCGAATGACCCCAACGCACAGCAACATCGGAGGCGTTCTCGGCCTCAAGCGGGACCAAATCAAATTCTTTCTGCAGATGTTTGAGAAGATCCCTGCTCGGCACAACCTCTCCCAAAGTCCAGCCATTTGTCCTCCCAACATCCATGAATTCGATGAAGCGGACGATGACCTCAGTGCCGCGGAAGTGGTGGACGAGTTTGGCTGCCTGCTCTTCATTGACTCCTCTCCTGATGACGCAATTCACCTTCACTGGTGACAACCCTGCCTCTAGTGCCGCGTCTATTCCATCGAGGACGTCGGCGACGCGCGCATCGGCATCACACATCGCTCGGTGAACGTTTTCGTCGAGGGCATCCAGACTTACAGTAACCCTCGAGAGTCCGGCTGCTGCGAGTGCAGGTGCATTGCGGCGGAGTAGAGAGCCGTTGGTTGTGAGCGCTAGGTCGACGCCGAGTTTCGAAAGGCGAGAAACGAGGTCGGAGAGGTCTGGGCGGAGAAGTGGTTCACCTCCAGTTAAGCGGACCTTTTCAAGGCCGAGAGGGAGACTGGCTTGAACGACTTTTTCAATTTCATCAAAGGTCAGGAAGGCACGGCGCGGGAGAAATGTGTGATCCTCACCAAAGCGCTCGCGCGGCATGCAGTACGGGCAACGAAAATTACAGCGATCGGTGACTGAGATTCGTAAATCCCGCAAAGGTCTTCCGAGGCGGTCGGTGACTTCCTCGGGCGCCATTGCCTAGTCTAGTCTGCTATTGGTAATGGGTTTACCGAAGACCGAGACTACGAGAGTCTCGGGGGCCTGAGCGAGAACAGATTGAAGAGAGGGGGGCTTGTGAAGGGGGGTGAGAGCCATGCTATCGATTACCCCAAAGGCGCGCGAAATGCTCGATTCATTCGCTGAGCAGGCGGATGATGGAGAACTCTCGCTACGCGTAGAGATCATCGGCCGGGGACCAAAAGGATTCCAATACGACTTACAATTCGTCACGGCCGATGGAGGTTCAGCCGATGACCTCATCGTCGAAGTCGAAGGTATGAAAGTCCGTGTTGCCGCCCGTAGCGTGCAATATCTCGATGGTTCAACTCTCGACTTCAAGGAGACGCTGATGGGCGGCGGCTTCGCCTTCGACAATCCAAATCCACTCTGGGTTGATGAGCTCTCAAAGAAAGTCGCCGAGATTATCAACAACGAAGTCAATCCTGCCGTAGCAAGCCACGGCGGCGTTGTCGAACTCGTCGGCGTCGACGAAAACAAGGCAATCATTGCCTTCGGCGGCGGCTGTCAAGGATGCGGCATGGCAGATGTCACCCTCAAGCAAGGCGTTGAAGTGATGATCAAGGAGAAGGTTCCTGAGATATCAGAGGTCATCGATTCTACTGACCACGCCGCGGGAACAAATCCATTCTACTGAGTTGCCCGATCTAGCCGGATGTACGACTCAGTACACCATTCTGACTTCATCGTCGTCGCGATCTTCGCCGGGTGCTGGTAGAGCATTCGCCTGAGCCCGCTCGAAAGCTTCGCGCACACGTTCCTCGATGGCCCGAGCATCCTCTAGCAGACCTTGAACTGGAATTTCCATGTCGAGCAAATCCGCTACACCTTCGATTGCGAGAAGAGCGGCACGCGCATCTGGATACATCGGATTGCACTCAGCAAGAAGAGCAGTGACATCGAGCCCGCGCCGCTCACCTTCTGCAATCAGATAACCGGAAATTCCTGAGACGATTCCTTGCTGAATCCGCCGAATCCCGGAATCGTCAAGCGCATCACGACCTATCGCAGTCGAAGAGACTCCCCAGAGGTCGCTCTCCTCTTTGATTCCCAAATCATTGCTAACGACTCCGTCGATAACAATCAAACGATCGAACCCACCTTTGGTGAACCACTCCAGAACTGTCTCTCCGAAGTGCACATCGTTCTGCGGTGGAAATTGAATTTCAGCGATGAAAACGCCCATTCCATCGCCTTGGTAGACGCGGACAGGGTGCTTGGGAACCGAATCGTGGATGAGGGCGATGGCAGGAAACTCTGGGTGGAGCACGGTTCCCATCGGGTGGAGGTCCATCGTCTGGATGATATGTGACATCGCGATTACCCCTACAGAACCGACTGTAGAGAATCCGCAGATGGCGGTACCGCCGAGCCTAGTGGGGTCCGCTGCGGAGTGCAAGACCAGGGGATAACCTGAGCTGCCGTGTTCGACCATTGAATGCTGGTCGTCACCGCTGTGTCTTGAATCAAACGGTCGCCTGAGATTCATAGCGGCTTTACCACGCGCGCCTAAAGTAATGATACAATTCACGAGTAGATTTTATCAGATGGTGGTTTGTCCTCGTCTCGTTAGCATGTCTGAAGAGGATAGTGGAAACATCGGAAGAATCTGGATTCGAGTCGGTTCGACAGAGGTCGATTTGACAGGATCAGCCCGCGAAGTCAACGATTCCTGGCTGAAATTGAAGGAACAGGACACTTGGGCCTCTGCTCTCTCAAAGATTCGAACTGCGCGCCAAGATGCGATTGAAGCAGCTCGGCAATCGATTAACGAAACGGGAATTCCTGAGCGCGGCTCGGCATTCAGGCGTTTGCTCGAGAATTGTAATGTCTACCGAACTGGAGATGTGATTCTCGCTGCTATTCACTATCTGCGCTCAGTCGAAAAAGAGGACGATACACCTCCTCGAGCCGTCAAGAGACTAATCGGAGATTCTGGTCGATGGACCGATGCTGAACTCGAAAAATGGAATCTCTCACTCTACATCAACCGAATGCTCGATGATTCCTCGTCGCGGGGTCGCCCAGCATTACTTGCATACCCCGCGGGCAAGGAGAAGAATCGATACGTCGTCGTCACCGACGCAGGTCGCGACCATCTCGAGAGGCTATCCTCGTGAGTGACGAAGGTGCAACGGCCGGAACAGAGGCCGAATCTGGAGATGATTCAGAGGGACCGAAGGACTGGTCTTTCACTTCCCACGTCGGTGCAGACCTGCGTGGAATCGATCTTTCTGGAGCAAATCTGCGCCGTGCGGTATTCGATGGGGCTGACCTTGAGGGCGCTGACCTGTCTGGGGCCGATTTACGCCGGGCCTCATTCAAGCGCGCCAATTTGATGAAGGCATCCTTCGATGATGCGGACATGCGCGATGCGAGTTTTGTCAAGGCGCGCATGAATCTCTCAAACTTTCAACGATGTCGACTAGATGGTGCAGACCTACGTGGAATCCGTGGACGCTATGCCATTTGGAGAGATGCAAATTGGTGGGAAGCCACCATGGATGACAGTCTGCGGAATGCTCTAAGTAAGAAATGGCCTCAGAACTAATCTGATTATTTCTGCATTAATTTGGAAAGGCCTTCGCGCATCCAGTCCGGTACCGGAATCTTTCGTTTGACATCACTCATATCGACACAAACAGTCACCTGGTCAGCGGTCCAACAAAGGGTACCATCTTGGTTTCTGAACTCTATTCTCCAAGCGATTGAGGTCTCGCCTATTCGGGGCACAGTAATAGTGCAATCAACAGTGTCCCCGTAGGCCAACGGATGATGGAAATTTGCTTCTGAATGAACAAGTGGGAATCCTATCTTGTGCTTGACTAGTATCTCATTGTAATGCATCCCGCACGAAAATTCCCATGACTCCTCGTAAAACCGGTGCGCCAAATCCCAGAATTGAGGATAGTAAACGATCTTTGCAATATCGACCATCGGGAAGTCAACGCGCCGACTCGAAGTGAATGCCATGCCCTCCCGTCGGGGCGCTTCTGCTTGAACGCAACGATGAGAAAATGGCGGACCCACCGCGATTCGAACACGGGTTTGAGGCTCCGCAAGCCCCAGTGATATCCAGGCTACACTATGGGTCCAGCGAGCCGCTCGACCTGTGACTTCGGTTTAATCCCGACGGTGGCAGCGAGATTAGAGAGTCAATGGCAAGACTGTCTTCCAGCGTGGCTCTGCGAGTTTCTTCGCATTGGGGCCATCTCTGACATTCTTTGTCTTGTGAGTCAGCACGCCGTGCATGCCATCAACTGAGAATTTGACTCGCAACTCGACCATACGATCTCGCTCGGCGGCGTTCATCTGATCCTCGTCTAGGTCGATGCTCCCTCCTGCATCTGCACCGGCGTTAGTTATGCTCAGACTGTTACCTTCCATGCTCGCGCGTGGTGAAAAATCGAAGTCGTCCGGTTCGTTCATGAAAACGTCGACGTCGATGATCAATCGGTCTCGCACAGAGGCCTTCTTGATCTCAATGGAGCGCACCATCGAAGCATTCCACCGGCTCCGAGTTGAAAGGCCTTTGCGCATCCATCGGAGTCGTCGTCAATCCAAAAAAACGCTGAGCCATAGAAGAGAAATCAAACTCCGACTTCACTAACTCTCGGAATTAGAATGATGTAATCAATAGTCAGAGTCCAATCGTTGCCAGTGTCGGGATCCACTCCATCGATTGGGATATCAGGGTCGCACTCGTCTGCCGTTACAGTCCAAACCCATTCTCCTTGACCAAACCTCGCTCCCGCTTCGTTAAGCAGGCTTTGGACGAGGCTTTCGGATGAATCTGAGCTTACAGTATAGTCACTCTCTGGCCACGGATTCATCCC
The DNA here is from genome assembly GCA_029250665.1 of Candidatus Thalassarchaeaceae archaeon. Taxonomy (GTDB): domain Archaea; phylum Thermoplasmatota; class Poseidoniia; order Poseidoniales; family Thalassarchaeaceae; genus MGIIb-O1. The sequence continues at coordinate 9,752 of JAQXEV010000023.1, forward strand.
ACCTCGGTCGATGCGCGCAGTCGCATTGAGTGTTACATTCTCCTGAGTAGTCTGCGTGCTCGTCGTCCAACCGGTCATCGGTACATTGACCCGCAGAGTGAAATTATCCTCTGGCCATTGGAATGGAAGCAAATCTCGGGCCAAAGTCAGTGTCGCGTTAACCTGCATTATTCGAGCCCCTGCCCCAGGGATATGCTCGTGGATTGTACTCTCGCCTTGTTCCGTGTGACCGTTCCATTCGACACTGACATGCTGTTCCTCCCAAACGATGTTGAACATGCGGTTGACGACCATCAGACTCCAGGTCTGAGTGGTCGTCGCGCCGTTATCATCGACGAGAGTGATTACGCCTGTTTGATTACCTGAGCCGGCATACATCACTTCGACCGAGGATGAAGTCGCGTCGGCGTCGTTACGAGGGTCACCATCGCCGTTGCGGTCGAAGCCGAGGTCAAGGTCCCAGATGTATTCGACACCACCTCCTTCGGGATCATAGGAGGCGCTTGCATCAATGGTGGCGGTCTCGTTGGTTCGTACATATCCAGGCATGTCGAGAACAACGATTGGAGGGGAATTGACGAAAATGGCAATCGAGGCGCGATCGCTCCCTCCCTGATCGTTGAATACCTCAACTTCGACATCGTGATTTCCAGCTTCAGCGAACGTGTGGAAGGAGATTCCAGTCGTTGTTGTTCGCTTCTCACCTTCGCCGAAATCCCAGACATATTCGTTGATTATCGTCGGCGAGGGAGTACTCGATCCTCGAGCGTCAAAATTGACTGTCTCGCCGACATTCACCGTTGTTCGGTCCGCGGTGACCTCTGCAATTGGGGTGGTCGAGGCAAGTCCTGTGCAACCTGCAAGTGCGGTGGTTAGGAGGAGGATGGAGAGCAGCTTCGCAGTCGCCTCGGTCCTGTTCATCAGAGGATTGGCAATGAGGCGTGCAAATAGGCATGACGGGTTCAACTCCGTCATCACAGAAGTTCATGGGGGGCCTCTTGCACGTGCCGGCATGGTCGGAGGGATGCTCGCTGGATACCGCGTTCTAGGCTTCGACTTGGAGACTACTGGACTCGATCCGCGCAGCGATAGAATTGTTCAATATGCGCTGATTGGGAGCGACGAGGATGGCTCTCACATCAATCAAACTTCACTGGTTAATCCTCGTCGAACAATTCCTGCTGCATCTTCTCGTGTGCATGGCATTATGGATGCAGATGTCAAAGGAGAGAAGGAATTCTCCGATCACCTGCCCGAGTTGAGCAGATTAATTTCGGGCGCGGTAATTGTCGGACACAATGTAACTCGATTCGATTGGAGATTTCTAGAACTCGAATGTATGCGCGCGGGCTTCGAAGTTCCTGTACCACGCGCCATCATCGACACACTGACGCTGGCGCGTAAATTGAGAATTCCAGGCAGGCATGCGCTCTGGACACTTTGCGCGCGTTACGATATCAGCATCACACGCGCTCACACGGCTGATGCTGATGCAGGCGCGACACTCTTGCTACTTTGGTCGATGATGCAGAGTCATCCGAAGGATTTCCGTGGTGACCTCGACGAATTACAAGACATGCTCTCAGGTAACCGTGGGAGCAGCGACCGCCTTGGGCCTGGAATGGTTGACCTCGAGCCTGTAGAGGGTACAAACGGTAAATTGCGCCACTCAGAAAATGGTGTAGTCATCGCCTTCGGCAAACACAAGGGGCGTACTTTGGAGGAATTGGAACGAATCGACAAGCGCTACTTGGACTGGCTTGCCTCGCCATCTTCGCCGATCCCATCGAAGACCGTGTCAGAATTACTGCGCAACCAACGCGAGTGATCTCGCGCGTGACCCTCATTCATTGGGCTCCAAGGTATCACTTCACACCAATCTCCAAGATGGGCCACGCGGCCATCCATCCGTGCGCTGCCGAGGAAGATAGCACCCTCGTGACCAGAGTCGAGTAATTCGGATAATTGAGTTAGTGCTTGATCGCGGATAACAGCACCGAATTTGTGGTCCGATGGCGCCAACTCACCCTCATCACCAACAGGTGGCATGCGCTGGAAAAGTGCGGCTCCGGCCTCACGGTCGAAGCGCACTACCTGAACCACCTCATCACGGAACATGTGGCCAGGAGAAAGAAGTCCATCTCGGCGAGCAGCCCACCAAATTGGGCACCACGCCTTCCACTCACACCAGCCGCATTGCTGCTCTCCAGGATTGGCCGGGAGAGGGGTGGATGAGGGTCTCATTCCCTCCCATGCCTCAAGCGCTGCCTCGAGCACATCCGGCCCATCGGCCTGATGCACTGTTTGATTGGCCGAATACCAACCCTCAGCAACCACAGGGGGATGATTCGGGTTGTTCTGTTTCAGCAAGTCGCGATAGAATCGCAACTGTCTACTGACCTTCTCATTCAACGTTGGAGATGGCGGGCGGCCAGTTTTCAGGTCGGCGACAATCCAGCCACGAGATTCACCATTTTCATCCAAATCAGCAACTAAAAGATCCAGCCGACCCATCATCCGACCGCACTCGGAGACAAGAGTCCCCTCGTTCGCCAAAACGATTGATTGTACCTCCCTCCAAGTCCCAACTGTGACTTCCGAGAGATTCTGAACATCGATATTTGACTTACTGAAGAGGATGTTTAGAGCACCGATCAAGCCATCGTGAGCCTTGGTAATTTGTTCCCCCTTCCAGCGAGGGTGGCGAGGGGTTTCGAGGAAGTTGTCCTTCTCTATCTGCCAGTGTCGGTCGAGGACGGCCTTGGCGGTGGCAGGAAGCCAGGCGGACTCGTCAGCTTCACGGCCGTTGAGATCTAGATTGCATAGATCCTCAACCGAATTATGCACTGCATTTCCCATCGCTGCTGGCATACTTGCCTTGCGCGGTAATCCTTGGCGTGAGAGCCAGTATTTGCGGGGGCATTCCTCGTAGCGGTTCCATGAAGATGGTGAGAGTTGATGAGCGATGAAACCATCCTCGGGCGTTGCCTCTGATGGGTTATCTTGCGCTGCCAAATCCTCTGCCTCTGCCTCGGACACAGGCTGTCTGTGGGGGCCAACGATTAACAGCATCTCGGTCTGTTCCGCACCCATGAGTGGGGCTCCTGTGGTTGCTGTCGACGAGAGTTTGAACGCGGAAGATGCGCTTGTTGTGACCTGTTTTCCATCTGCTGGATTCGTTAGCAGCATCGTCGCGCACTATCTTGTCGATCGTTTGGGACTAAAATTCGTAGGTGGCGCCAGAGGCGAAGGGTTGCCTCCAGTTTGTCTGGTTCAGGATGGCAAGCCTCTGCCTCCCCTTCGATTCTATGCGGGTGAGCCAATATGCCACATGGATAGATGCGACAAGGTTGTGCTGATTGTTTCAGAAATTCAAGTTGCTTCGGAATTGTGTTTGTCTCTAACCGATTCAATTCTGGATTGGGTCGAGGCAAAAGGGGCGAGTCAGATGATGATGATTGACTCGTATTCACATGGACCTGATCAAGCTCACTCGATCTTTGATGATGATGATTCGACCGAGTCGATGCTTGGCATCGGCTCGACGGATTCTGCTCATGAAAAACTCAGCGGACTGGAGGTTCCTATGCTGAAACACGGAGTTGTGGGTGGCATGACTGGTGTAATGCTCGGTGAGTGCCGACGTCGTGGCGTCGATGCGATGGCAATTCTTGCTGAGTCGGGTGATGACTTGGCTAACGGCGCGATTCCAGACGCTCGGGCTGCCGCGCGGATTATTGGGAGGATTGATGGCTTGTTGCCGGCAATCAAGTTAGATCCTGAGCCACTACTCGAGGAGGCTCAGCGAATTGAGGAGCAAATCCGAGAGATGATGGCGGTTCAACTGAATCAAATGCAGAAGGAGAACTCTGGAGGCGAGAGTTCTGCGATGTACGGTTGAACTCTGATTGGTTTGAGGAGTCTGTATGGTCATCATCGACCCGGACATTTGCAAGGCAGAGACCCTTCCCTCTAGATTCTACACCGAGACAAATACCTTCGATTCCGTCATCTCATCGTTCGGTCTGAACTGGCACTTTGCTGCGCATCGCAGTCAATTGTCTACGACTCAACCAATTGACAATCCTCTGAAAGAACCGATGCTGCTTACACAGAGTGAAGGTGAGGTAAACTGTATCTCCAATGTTTGCACACATCGAGGAATGCTTGTCTGTACCGAATCTTCAGAAGTAAAGCGATTACAATGCCCCTACCACGGACGCGTCTTCGATTTGCAAGGACAGTTTCGCAGTATGCCAGAATTCGACACTGTGGAGAATTTTCCCAGCGATGCAGATCACCTGCGAACATTTCCCTTAGCAGAGTGGAAGGGTTTGCTATTCAACACGATCTCGGCTGATGATTTTGATTCCTTCATCGCCGAAGTCGAGGCACGGGTGGGATGGCTACCAGTCGAAGCGTTCACACATGATTTAAGTCGCCATCGCGAATATACAATCGAATCGAATTGGGCGTTGTATGTGGACAATTATCTGGAAGGATTTCACATTCCATTCGTCCACGGAGACTTGCACGACGTCCTCGATTATGATGCATACAGCACCGAACTGTTTGATGGCGGTGTCCTGCAGATTGGAATTGCAAATGAAGGGGAGCCATGTTTCGATTTACCTGAAGAACACCCTGACTTTGGCCAAAACATCGCCGCATACTACTTTTGGTTACATCCCGGTCTAATGCTGAATTTCTATCCGTGGGGTCTCTCAGTCAACCTCGTCATCCCTGAATCGGTAACCAAGACCCGTATCGTATACCACGGGTTTGTGGGCGATTCAGCCCTGCTTGGAAAGGGAGCTGGTGGGGACTTGGACAAGGTAGAGGCGGAGGACCAATTTATCGTCGAAGGTTGCCAGAAAGGCGTCTCTTCAGTCGCCTATGAGCGAGGCCGATATTCTCCGACCAAGGAAATCGGAGTCCATCACTTCCATCGTATTTTGACACAGTAATTCGGAGCCTTGGTCCGTTACTATTCTAGTGATTCCGACGAACTGTAGTCACCAAGGGACATCTGCTGTGGGCCGGCGTCGGCTACGATTTCTCCTGCCGTTTCGGCGACATTCGCTTCGTCTTCAGATGTTTTACCGGCGAGCATGACTTCGAGGTCGGCTTCGCTGAGGACATTGACTGAGAGCCTATTCGCCTTGTCCAGCTTGGAACCTGCCGAGGTTCCGGCGACGAGGTGGTCAAGTTTACCGGAAACTGTTGAGACTACTTTCCCTCCGGCTGCTTTGATCATCAGAGCGATTTCTTTTCGCGGACGAGCTAGGGTGCCTGTGATGCAGAATGTCTGACCAGTTAGCGGGCCGTCCGCCTCTTCAATCACTTCCTCAGCTTCGATTTTGAGGACTTTCGTGAATCCTTCAACGACGCTCCTGCGTTCATTCAGGCCTTCAAGGAAGGAGCGCGCTACGGTTTCTCCTACGCCATCGATTGTGACCAGGCGTGGGATGGCTTCCTCCGGTTCAGCTAGCAAGCCAAACAGGGTGGTTGCATCTCCAACTTCACGTGCGAAGGCGCTTGCTAATTCGGGACCGATGCCGGGTAATCCGAGGGCTGAAAGGAAGGCTGAGAGATTGAGTGTGCGTGTTGAGTCTAGTTGAGCGATGACATTGGCTGCCGATTTCTCTCCCATGCGCTCGAGGCCTACAAGGTCTGAGTGAGTCAATGCGTAGAGATCGGGCAGACTCTTGACGAAACCTTCCTCGCAGAGTTGTTCTGCGAGTTTCTCTCCGATTCCATCCATCTCAAGCGCTCGGCACCAGTAGAGAATTGCACGTTCGAGGCGCGATGGGCAATCGAGGTTGAAGCAGCGGATGAAGGCTCCATCCTGCTTCAGTTGTGTGCTGCATCGCGGGCACTCGTGGGGAATTGAGACGGCTTGGTGCAACGGTAGTGGGTCGCTGAAGGCAGTGCCATCCGCACGGAATCTATTGTCGAGGTCAGTTTGATCTGCGGGCCCGAGAACCTCGATAATTTTGGGAATTACATCTCCTCTGCGAACAATTCTGACTCTGTCGCCGATGCTGATTTCCAATCTCTCGATCTCTCCAGCGTTGTGTAGTGTCGTGTTTTCAACCGTTACGCCGGAGACTGTTACCGGTGCAACTCTTGCCACCGGGGTGACCGTTCCGGTGCGACCCGTTTGCCAATCAACTCCTAGCAGAACCGTCAATGCCTCCTCAGGAGGAAATTTCCACGCTAGTGCCCATCGTGGATGATGTGCAGTCTGGCCGAGGAGACTTCGCTTTGCAAGGTCATCTAATTTGATGACAACTCCGTCGATCTCCCACGGGGCGCTTTCTCGTCGTTGAGTCCAGCGCTGAGTGACATTGAGGATTGCATTTGTAACAGTCTCATCGTCGTCACCTTCGACTACATCGTTGCCTGCTGCTTCGATACCATTTGCGATCAACCAATCGATCTCTTGCGAGTCGAAGGTGAAATCTGGTGGGGCTGGGCTGTCGGGGTGGCGATCGGTAAGTTCGGGGAACATCACATCGTAGGCATGGAATACGAGGTCAGCCGCGTCTCCTTTACCGGCATCGGCGCTCTTTTGCCGCAGGCTGCCGGATGCGAGATTGCGGGGATTAGGGGCGATGTTAGCGTATTTCGAGCGGAAAATCTCGAGTGGCATTACCACTTCTCCTCGGACATGAGCATCGCCATCCCAAGCAAGTTGTTCTGGGATGTTTGAGATTCTGCGAGCGTTGGCTGTGACATCTTCACCGCGCTCGCCATTTCCACGAGTGGCCGCGCGGACTAGACGGCCTCGGCGGTATTCCAGCGATAGGGCTGAACCGTCGAGCTTGGGTTGGCAGACAAAGCGGCGACCGTGAGCAGTGGTTTCTGCAACAAAGTGTGCTACTTCATCAGACACGGTTGCCTTGTCGAGACTGCGCATAGGGAACAAATGGTCGACCTTCACAGACCCCGGTGCAGGGTCCGAACCGACTTTGGTTAGTTGTGGATGGCCAGGTGAGAGTTGCTTCAATTCGTCGAAGAGTGTGTCATATTGAGCGTCGGTGATCTCTGGAGCAGCTTCGTTGTAGTAGAGGTTGGAATGGTGTGCAAGAAGCACTGCCAACTCCTCAATCCGGGCGCTGTTCGCCCAATCATCCAAGCCCTCCGGGACCATGTTACCCGAGGGGAGCCAGCGCCCTAAAAGGTGCCCATTTCGAGCCTTCTAAGCCGAGATTCAAGGCTCTCGCTGAAAGGAGGAATGGTGGGCCAGCCAGGATTTGAACCTGGGTCGCGCGACCCCCAGCCGCGAAGTATAGGCCAAGCTAACCTACAGGCCCCGTGTGTGTTCCACCGTGATGAGATTCTCACAAAGCCTTGACGGCGTGTGGAATCATTCCTCGCGAGCGATGCTGAAAGGAGAGACCTCATCGATCAAATCGATGTGGCCGACATACATCCTTCGGCAGCAATAACGCTCGAGGCCGATGTCGTCGAGGACTTTTTGTGGATCCTCTCCGGCAGCGACGGCGGTCTTGAACTGGTCATACAGATGAGCTACGACTTTGCCGCAACTCCAACAACGAACTGGAATCAACATTTTGGATCACCTATACGATTTCTGCCACTTCTTGCGAGCGCCTCGGCCCATTTGGTGCTTTGGCTCCTTGCGTCGTGGATCATTTACCAGCAGGCTGCGGTCAAATCGGAGGAACTCGTCTCGGAGTTCCTCATCAATTCCCTCAGCACCACCATTGTAGTGTACGAGACCGCGTGCGATTGCTGTACGAATCGCATCGACTTGCCCCATTTGACCACCGCCCTGAACATCGACAACAACGTCGACGTCGGATAGGCGGTTCATGGCCTCAGCAATCTGAACTGGCTCGAGCGCCTTACGGCGAGCGAGGGCTGGTTCCATAATGTGAATCGGCTTGTGGTTGACGCGAACTCGACCCGCTCCCTTACGTACTGTTGCACGTGCGACAGCGGTCTTACGCTTTCCACTCATTTGGACGACCTTCGGTTTCTTCTTTGCCATCACTGTTCACCTTCCCATCTACTGGAGTCCACTCCGAGGTGGGTGCTTATCTCACCGAGTCGTACGAATTTCTGAGGTAAATCTTTCTCAAATGTGCTTGAGTCACCCCATGCGTGGCCCTCGGGTAAATCGTCTCCAGCAAGGTTTGCTGGTGTTCCGATCATGACACGTAGGTCGCGGACGGCATTACGTCCGCTACTGTTCTTCTGGTAGGGTAGCATACCGCGCACGGTGCGCTTCAGAATCATGTCGGGCATGCGTGGGAAGAACGGACCCTTTCGAGGGTGGTTCAACTTGTACTTGTGATCGTACTTGGCGAAGACTGCGGTCTTCGCGCCTGTAACAATCGCCCGTTCTGCGTTCACGATGATGACGCGCTTCTGACCGCCGGCCTTGCGCGCTGTCAGCAACTCGCTAGCGACATGGCTGGCGAGGCGCCCGAGGACCTTGTCCTTGGCGTCGAAGACGAGGGTACTGGCATCAGCCAAGTATCCTCACCCCCTGGCCATTTGGGTTCTCGTTCATCAATTGGCGAATCGTGAGGACACGTCCGCCTGCTGCTTCAATCTTCGAGCGGGCGCCAGTACTGACACTGTATGCGGCGACGCTCGGCTTACCGGACACATCACCGCTGCCGAGAAGCTTGCCTGGAACGAGGACAATGTCCTCTTCGGCAGCGTATCGGCTCAGACGGCTCAGGTTCGGTTCAGCCCAGTTACTGCGGCTCCTCTCGAGCCTCAGAGCGACGTCTCGCCACAGTGCAGAACCGGTCGACCTGCTCTGGTCCTTGAGATCGCCGATTAGGGCGACCAGGGCCTGGTTGGTCTTTCTCATGTTCTTGCTCATATAACTCCCTCGACGTGTGCTTGGGTAGCGCGCCCACCTGACTACCTGTTATGAATGCTACGGGTTGCCCCTACGGGGCATGGCCACGCAGTACATCGAGAAGAGGAGAGAGCCGGCCTAAACCGGGTCTCTTCCTCGACTCTACGTCATCAGATTCGGAAGCCGCCGTCGCCATCTGAACCTTCATCGATTCCGGCGATGCGCTCTTGGCCCTCGGAGTCGATGAATGAGCCAGCCTTGATGACCGAGCCGTAAAGGCCGGACTCGTTAGCAGTGGTTCGGTTCAGCATTCCTTCGCCCAAAGAGGCACTGATGTGGTTGATGATCGACTGAAGCGCGCCGATTGCTCGGTCGCGCTGGTCAGCACCAATATCGTGGTCAGAGTACCTTGCTTCCTCAAAGAGTGAGAAGAAGACATTGAGATCCTCCGGCGGAGCGATGCCGCTGAGCATTGTGCTCACAGCATCCTCGAATTCTCGTGTGGTCTCGTAGACCTTCTTCATCGCGCCTCGACTACGGAAGAATCTCACTAATTCCTTGTAGCAGCTGAAGATGGTGTCGATGTATTCGTTCGACGCCTTCAACGACATTAGCGAGTCGGTGAGTATTCCTCGTAGAATCTCGATGCGTCGGCGCTCGATGTAGTTGCGATACATGATCGCGCCGACCATCAGTGCGAAGGCCAAAGCGATTCCTAGAATCGTCAAAACCTGCACTGAGAAGAAGCTCGTTTCGCCCTTCGCGGTTAATTCACCGAGATAGATTTCAGGCGTGTTGTTGAGATATTCCTCTTCGAACTCGTGTGAGCCCTTGAAGTGGATTATGACTTGCCATCTCCCTTCGTCGATACAATAACCGGTTTGGGTGCATTCGAGTTCTCCGGGTACGTTGACGCCTGAGTATTCGAAGCTAAACGATGCCACACCTAATTCATTCGTCGTAGCGTAAACCACGTTGTGGGGAATCCATACACTTTCCTCAGTATTCCAATACTGGTAGGTGAAAATCACCGTTTGGTGCTCGACTGCGAGGTCAAGTCGGTCGCGCAGAATCGCGACCGATCCGTTGATCCAATCTCCTTCCTGATATCCATCTGGGTTGGACCAGTGGTTCTTCAGCAAGATGTCAACTCGGCTCCTGACTAGGACTTCGATATCCATGAAGGAGCCATTGACAACAGGAGTTGTCTCAGCTCGACATCCACCAGGTAATTCCTTAGTTGGTTCGTATGCAATTCTAACCACTCTGAATCCTTCCATCTTCTCAGATGTCGGCTCGACTCCGCGGCGACTTGGATTGTCTTCCGGATCGCCGCTGAACCATTCTACCTCACCAGTTCCATCACGTGTAATCGAAGTGGCGATTGGCCGAGTGTTGGTCTCAGGATCGAGGTAGATGTTGAGACACTTGCCGCCAATCGGATTGCCATTCGTCTGAGTTAACTTGGCATCGAGGTGGAATGACTCCTTGAGATACAGGACCGGGAAAACCGAGCCGTTCTGGAAGGTGTACGAATCGATGTCATTTCGGAACGGACCAATTTCTTGTAGGTGCATAGTCGAGTTTGAGAAGACCGGGAACAGTCGTGTCACGCTTGCATTATGGTAGCGGAAGCGGTCGTTATTCTCGTATGAATTGAACTCGACCTTCACACGGGCTTGTCCAGCCTGAACGCCGGAAAGCGGACAGGTGATTTCGAAGAATCCGTCCGAGTTCGAAGCTCCTGGCAGACAACCAACGATTCCTGTCTCAGAACCGACCATCTCGTATGTTACGCGCACGGCGCGGTTAGAGAGGTTAGATCCGAGTTCGTCAACAAGCTGACCAGTGACGACCATTGGCTTCTCGATCGGCTGTCCAGTCGATGGATCGATTTCAGACGTGTAGACAATCTGATCGTCGACGTTTAGGATTGTTCGACCGATGAGGCTGAATCCATCAACTTGGAACTGCATGACTTTGCGGTAGTGATCGCTGTTGACCATCTGGGCGCATGGATCCCATGCGCCAGAGGTGCTCATCGCATCTGCATCGAGTGGCTCGCAGCCCTCGTGAGGCAAGTTCTCCTCGAAGCGCAATATGACGTTTACCGGACCGAATCCATCAGGTAGGAAGGATAGCGGATCGTCGCGCAGGAGTTGTGGATCCAACACCATCTCGTGGTGGATGTTTCCTGCGTTCGGACATAGGGTCTCGACGATTTGTCTATGGGTGCGATCGTCGAAGTCGGTTCCCTCCATAATCAGGAGGACTTCTCCGCCGTTCTCACCACATCCGTCCAAAGCCTGTCCGGAATCCTTGATAATGGCGGTTCGATTATCATCGGTCACCTGCGCTGAGAATTCCCAAATATCTCCATTGGAGCGTATGTTAGGGGTAGTGTCTTGCAGCGTGATATAGGTGCGTGAGACGACCCAGAGATCCATTGTTCCAGCGGTTCCTTGGTGACGAGAATCACCTGGATAGTTGTAAGAGAGGGTGAAGTTACCCAGATCGTGGTCCTTCTCAATCGTTAGATTGACCGTGAACCAGCCTGTTCCGTCAGTCTCAGCGATACCGTTGGTGCCATCCGCTTCCCAGACATAATTGATGTGAGAATTCTTTAGTGGTTGCAGCGAATTATCGAGTAACTGAACCTCTATTGTGCGATTCTGGCCACGGTACAAGCGCGGTTGAAGTAATTCCTTGAACTCAGTCGTTCCAATGACTGAGACATTGAGGTAAGCGCCTGTAGGTGCTAGGACAGAACTCTGGTTTCCAGTGAAGTAGAAGTTCGAGTTGGTGAAGTCCGCGCGTATTCCGTAGTGGCCTGCAGAATATTGGGAATACCAAGTCCAGTTGTAATCGAAGGTCGCGACTCCGTTCACCATCTGTGGTGCGCGAGCGTATCCAGTCTCCTGTGAGCCAGCGAAGATTCCATTGTGGTCGAGATCAACCTGGAGCGTCATCGGGTCGTGTGGCCATGGAATCAAGGTTCGATTCCAAACACTTCCAATGACTCTCAGAGTCTCGCCGGTGAACATCTCAGGGATAATCTCGCAGCGAACGTCGCTATTCGGGTCGACTGGGTCGACAGGACCGCACGGTGGCACATTGAAGTCGCCACCGTTCTGCATGCCGATTCGCCAATGTGTCCCATTCGATGAGAGGAATGGACGCAGTCGTGAGCTCTCTCCAGTTAGCCCCTCAGGAGTTCCATCCCAAGTCATCGCGTACGGCTTGCCGAGACTGACATCCGCGTAGTCGAGACCGGCGGTGTCAAGGCTTGGTTGGTGGAAGAGAGCCCTCCATGCTCCGAAGGATGATCCTGTGAACTGTGTGGTATCCCAGAAGTAAACCGGCCGAGTCGATGGCGTGAACATATCTGCTTCAATGTACATTCGGTGCATCGAGCGAATAGCGAACGCCTCGGTCTCGGACTGCTCAAGGTATGGGAATGGCCATTCATCGGCCAAATCGGGTCGCGCGTAACCAATGAATGCATAATCACCAATTGGCAAACTGGTGTTGGTGTAGTCATAGCGCCCGAGGACGAAGTGATCTTTCGCATTGTCATCCCAGACTATTTCTTCGTAGCCGCCGGGTAGTTTGCCAACGCCGTTATCCATCGTTGAATTCCACTGAACCTGCTTCCACTGGCCTTGTGCACCTGCGGTTTGGACGAAGGTCAATGAGATCCATCCTGACGAATCGGCACGGTAACCATAGCCGTATCCATCAAAGATGGTCGGGTGAGTGTGATTGCCAAATGGTCCGCCGTGAACACGGAAGGAGACTGGCGCGTGAGCAATTCGATTGTCGAAGATTCCTCGATCCCAATCGGCCTCATAATGCACCTTGTAATCGGTGAATAGTGGTTGCTCGTCGCTGCGGAAGTATGTCCATGCGACGTAGTCAATCGAGGTGTTGGCGCGGACTTCTACAGGCATCGGTTCAGTCTGTGAACCGTCGTGATAGAACATCTCAGTGACTTCCGCGTAGACATTGTAAGTCGTGTTCGGGCCTACAATGAGATCCTCTGGTAAGAGGAATTGACCTACAACGAAAACTCCAGCCGCGTCGGTCAGAACATCGACGGTCTCGAGGGCGAGTGTGCCATTTCGAGCCCATTCGATAGAAATCTGAACCGGCAGATCTGGAGCTGGTTCGAAGACACCTGTATCTGGGTCGAGCCAGTTCACAGTTCCGCGGAAGACAGCTGGATTGACCGCATCGAGCCAGAGGACGTTCGCGCTGGTGAGATTGATTCTCGTAGGCACCTTGTCATCCTCGTCGAGGATTCCGTCGTTATCGCTATCCCAATCCGAGGAATTCGACCAGTCCTCCTCGAGATGGTCCCAATCACGATCAGGCCTCTCGTCGTTGTCGTCATCCTCGTCAATCGCGTCCGGACCGGTGAATGGATCGGAGGGGTTAGCAAGGCCACTTCCATTTCCGAAATCATCGTGGTCCCACGGGTTAGTTGATTCCTGACCAAAACGAGACGGCCATAGCATAATCTCGTCCTTATCGAGCATACCATCCGAATCGTCGTCAAGATCTACGTCGTCTCTCAATCCATCGTTATCATGATCCCATGGAGATATGAATGGTGTGGCTGTATTCAACTCGAGAGTATTGACCAATCCGTCAGCGTCCCAGTCGTCATCGGCCCAATCGAGGACCCCGTCGTTATCGTGATCCCAAACGCTTTGTTCTTCGCCGACGAAGCAGAGAGTATCCTGTAAGACATCGGAAACCCCATTGTTATCGTCATCTGGATCTTCTCCGTCAGGGACTCCGTCGTTATCATTGTCGACATCGTAGTACACAGGGAATAGGAGTCCCTGCCCTAACACACCTTGGTCCCAGACGGCTTGGTACCAACCATCGTCGTCTGGATCTGTGTCAGTTCCGTCGTCGTCATTGTCATCACAATTTGAGCCAGTGAAGAAGTTGGGGGCATCTATATTGGCGTCGTCGTCGAGGTCATCATTACTGTCGACCTCAAAGTAATCCCAAATTCCGTCGTTATCGTCATCGACATCCCAATGATCGAAGACTCCGTCGAAATCATCGTCCAAATCGGCGGTATCATTCACCATACATTGAGGTTCCAAATTTCCTGTAATCGGAGCCCCACAATCATCGTCGGGATCTACATCATTATTCAGTAAATCCGCAACTTCATCGGGGAATAGGTTTGCGTTGCTATCAGCCGTCCATTCGAAAAATCCGAAGTTGATTCCAACATAGGCCGTGAATAGGTCGCGATTGTCTTTCATCTGGTTGTAATTTACAGCAGCACTAGGTCCAGCATCACCCTGTCCTAGGAAATCAAAGTGGAAACAATTTGAACTGCAGGTCCACTGACCTTGCGAATTACTTCCATTGTAAGGTCCATCATCCCATTCTGGGTCCGGCCGGGTTGAATATGGTAGAGTGAAGGAGATGCCTTGGGTTCGTGAGGCCGGTATCAAAGGATAGCCGTATAGCCAAGCGTATGCCAATCCGCACCCTTGGTCTTGAGCTTGCTGCGCTACAATGAACCAGAAGAAGGTCGGGCCACACTCGTTATCATCGAAAGACCCTCCTTTACCGGGGTCATTTACGTCAAGAACTCCATCATTGCCCTCATCCTGATCCCACCAATCAGGGAGACCATCACCATCTTGATCAACATCGATTCCGTTGATCAAAGAGTCACCATCGACATCAATATCGAAGTAATTCGCACCATTCCATGGACTCCATTGCATCAACACGTGCCAATACATCTCAGGAATCTGGCCATTAGTCCGAGGGAAAGTTGAGTCATCGTAGCCATTGTGTGGGTAGATGAAGCCGTGTTCCTCTGTGAACGGATTGAAATTCCACCACATCTTCCAATACGACCCCTCGAAATTCGCCCAAAGATCGCTGTCGTCTGAACCATCGATAATGTCTCCATCACCGTGAGAGTATCCGTTGTAGGTAGCGAATGGATCCGTCTGGTCTAGGTCTACTTGTCCACAATTTCCATCGTCGGGGTCGTAGTAATCCGAGATACCATCGTTATCATCATCCCAATCCTCATCGTTAGCAAGACCATCTCCATCGATGTCGGTATCGATATCGTTCGGTCCGTCATCTCGGAAGCGGGAACCGTTGAGCTGGTGCAGGTCGTTATCGTCGTCGAAGTCACAGTTGGTATCGATGTCCAACCAATCGAGAATGCCGTCATTGTCATCGTCGATATCTTCCCAGTTGTTCATTCCGTCGCCGTCCCAGTCATTATTGCCGGTGTACGACTTGCGTGCCACGGTACAATTCATGTCTGGATTCTGTGGGTTAGGGTTGGTCAGAGATGCGCAATTCCACTGATCTACTTGATCGGTGGACGCCAACATGTATGGGTCGGCCTCGTTGACTATTCCATCATTATCGAGGTCGTATGGCTCATCGTCCGGATCATTAAGCGGAGCGCCATTCGGATTGTCGATCTCATCTAACTCAAGAGCCCCCATATCTGGATCCATCCAATCCCAAACCAGATCGTAATCTTGGTCGATGGGGCGGTATCGGTCATCATCGAGGTCGCGGTCGTAATCGAGTTCACAGTCGCGACCAGGCGTACCGATCTCAAAATTCGTTGGATAATCGCCTTGTCCATCTTGATTTGTATCGAGTTGCATACACGCGTCGGGAATTCCATCGTTGTCGTCGTCGACATCGTACATGTCTAGCAGACCGTCGTTGTCGTCGTCGGTGTCGGCCGAATCCGGCGAACCGTCGTTATCGTTGTCAGGATCAAGGAAGTTAGGAATTCCATCTCCGTCAAGGTCGCCGTCGACGATTTCGGTGAAGGATTGGTTTCGAGGATGCCATTGATTCTCTTCAAGGGTAACGAAATCGACTCCTCCGATATATTCAGAGTAGGTATTGTCGGAACCGCTTGTCGACTGAACAGTGATTGTTCCAGTCATCGATGGGTGGATATTGCAAAAATAACTGAACGTCCCGGCGGTGTCAAAGGTGAATGACCAACTTGCACCGGCAGCGATTGTACCGCTATCGAATAGGCCGATGTCTGAAGTGACTGTGTGGTCTTGAGTGTCGTCGTTTGTCCATACAACAGTATCTCCTTGGTTAATCGTTAGAGCGCGAGTTCCGAAAGAGCCGGTGTTGATCGCAATATCGTGAGTCTGAGCTGAGACCCACTCATACCAATCATCCCACAGAGGTGCCGTAGTGGTGATGTTCGTGGTAATCGAGGCGTCCCATGGGTGTGAATCCCAGAGGTCG
>JAQXEV010000060.1 GCA_029250665.1 Candidatus Thalassarchaeaceae archaeon
GATCGTATCTATCCTAGTGGGTGGATTAGGTGTTGACCGCTTTATGACGGGGCACATTGGTACTGGCGTACTAAAGCTCTTGACCGGCGGTGGTTGTATGATTTGGTGGCTTTATGATCTCATTATGATTGCACAAGGTAAGTTCGCAGATGCAGACGGCAACCTAGTTGTCAAGCAGTGAATCCCTTAGCGTCAACACGACACTTTGTGCTTGGTTTGATTTAAACACTCAAACCCCTTGGCAATATACATGGAAGTACCCTCTGTGGAAGTCCAAGTTTCGGAAAGCAATTGGTTGATGGTTCTACTTCTTTGCATATTACCGGCTATGTTGGGTATCAATGGTATTCACCGATTTATGACCGGAAAGATTGGAACTGGACTACTGATGCTATTCACATTAGGTGGTTGTGGGGTATGGACGCTAATCGATCTAATTGTTATCGCCACTGGCGGTTACAAAGATGGGTATGGTCGCCCAGTTGTAAACAAGTGAAGCCATTAGTCTGAGCAAGACTGAGTTCAGGCTACCTGCAATTAGCAGAATTTGGGTTTACATGACATTCTAACCCTCCCCGTAGGGGAGGTTAGCGCAGGATTGCTTATGCACCCTCGTCGCACAGCCATAGCCCACGCGCAGCGTAAGCAATGGTGGAGTTTGACATGGCAAAGCGATCTATGCTTGACCAATACGCCGAAATCAAGGCGCAGCACCCCGATACGGTACTTTTCTTCCGCATGGGGGATTTCTATGAGATGTTCCATGAGGACGCTGTTCTGGCCTCGGAAGTGCTGGGGATTACACTGACCAGTCGTGACAAAAATTCCGAATCCCCCGTTCCAATGGCGGGAGTTCCGTGGCATTCCATTCAGACATACCTGCAAGGAATGCTCCGAGCTGGGCACAAGGTCACATTGTGCGAGCAGGAAGATGAGTTGAGGCCAGGCTCGAAGATTCTTGAGCGGGTCGTGACCCGGGTTTACACACCGGGCTCACTCTACGAAGAGGACCTGATTGGCGAGGATGGCTCGAGCCTCTTGGCTGGAGTTGTGGCTCGTGGGGATGGACTAGGTGTCGCCATCCTCGATTCTTCGACTGGTCGTGCTTGGTTGCAAGAGCATGCAGGGGCTGGTCGATACGAACGCGTGCGGGATGAATTGCAGCGATGGGGGCCGAGCGAACTTGTGCTTGGTCGCCGTGATGCTGAGAGTGAGGAGATGCGTGCCTTGCTGGGCGCGCTCGACCGTGTTACTCTGAGCGTTCATGATGGCAGCGCTGAGCAACATCTCCAGTCTGTACGAGACCACCTAGACTTGGTGGATCTTGGTTCGGTAGATCTAGATCGTAGGCCTCTAGCAATGGAGGCCTGTGGGCTTACTGCTGGTTATCTGGCGAGATTGCATCTCGTCGATGTCGTCCCTCTGCGAGAGGTGCATCTCGATGCTGATGATGGACATTTGGTGCTGGACCAGACGACCCTGAGAAACCTCGAGCTGACTCATACTCTCGCTGGTGAGAAAGAGGGTTCGCTTGTCCAGGCAATCGATTGTACTCGGACTTGGATGGGTCGCAGGCAACTCAAGGAGTGGATACTGCGACCTCTTACTGATTCCGAGAGAATCGCGGCGCGGCAGGCAGCTGTCGCGAACCTCGTCAAGGCGCCGCGCCGTCTCGACAAAATTCGTGAGACGCTCAAGTCGATGCGCGACTTGGAGCGCTTGTCAACGCGCTTGGCCTATGGTAGGGCAAACGGTCGCGACTTGATTGCGGTGGCTGATTGTCTTGAGCGGATGCCACGCCTGCAAGGCTTACTCTCAGAGGGCGCATCCG
>JAQXEV010000070.1 GCA_029250665.1 Candidatus Thalassarchaeaceae archaeon
ACTCACGTCAAATATATCGAAAAGGGGCAGTATCCCGATGTCACTCGAGAATTCTCAGTACATCGCTGTAATCATTGCGAGGATTCACCGTGTACCACGATTTGTCCAACTACAGCACTCTTCACTCGAGAAGATGGCATCGTTGACTTCGATGATGATCGCTGCATCGGTTGCAAATCGTGTATGCAAGCCTGCCCATACGACGCTCTTTACATCGATCCGAACAAGGGCACTGCG
The DNA here is from genome assembly GCA_029250665.1 of Candidatus Thalassarchaeaceae archaeon. GTDB lineage: Archaea > Thermoplasmatota > Poseidoniia > Poseidoniales > Thalassarchaeaceae > MGIIb-O1. Next base: position 238 of record JAQXEV010000070.1, read on the forward strand.
GCCAAGTGCAATTACTGCGCCCACCGGATTGAGCATTCTTACGAGCCCGCGTGTGTGATTGTCTGTCCGACCGAAGCGATTGTCTCCGGAGACCTCGACGACCCTAATTCGTCAATTTCTGGTTACTTGCGTGACCATGAGACGACCGTTCGCAAACCGGAGAGTGGGGCGCGGCCGAATGTATTCTATGTCGAGACGAGCGAAGAAATGCTCGACCCCCATGCTACCGAGCGTTCGGGCGAATATCTCTGGACCGACCAGGCAGCAGGGGTTGGGCACTTCGCCAAGTATGCAGATTCGCGGCTGGGTGCTGCTGATACCAATTCAATGATTGTCCAGTTAGCTCTAGAGAAGAAGGCTCGTGCTGCGAATCCGCGCGATCGCGCAATCATTCGAGATGTGATGGAGCGGCTTGATGACCAAGCCGAGCGCCCCAAGCGCAGTTATGACCAGCCTTCGAAGGGTGTACTATGGGGCTGGGAGGTATCGGCTTACATCATCACCAAAGCGGTGGCATCTGGAACTTACCTAATCGCCATGCTGGCGATGTTTGCTGGCTTGTTAGAAATGACCGAACAATTGTGGTGGCAACTGGTCATCGGCTGCACCTTTTTCCTAGGTTTGACTGGGTTGCTACTGGTGAAGGATCTCGACCGGCCTGAGCGATTCATCTACGTGATGTTGCGGCCGAATTGGGATTCTTGGTTAGTGAAAGGTGCTTACATATTGGGCGGATTTGGAGGCATATTGGCTTGCAGTGGCGCAGTTCTCTTCTTCGACCTCGGCCATAACTACCTCGAATATCTGGCGGTAGCTGGTATTCCATTGGCGGTACTGACCGGTGTCTATACGGCTTGGCTTTTCGGACAGGCAAAGGGAAGGAATTGGTCGGAAGATCGATTGCTCGCAGCCAAGATGTTCATCGAGATGGTGATTCTAGGGGTCGCTTCGCTGATTCTTTTGACTTCCTCGGAAATCGTCAATTGGATAGTCGCGGGCATACTAATCTACGCAGTCTGCCGACATGCGCACAGATTAGTTATCCAACCACAATTGGAGACTCTACACTGAGGTGAGATGATGGCGAAGACATTTATCGAGAATATTGCGCAAAAATTGCGAATCATTCCCGACCTCGACCGCGAGCACGCGAGCGGAAACCAGCAACCTCTGCGAAAGTTTCCTTCAGCAGATGAGTGGCACAATTTCACCGAACTAGATGCGAATGCCTGGCCACTTCGTCTCGAACGCAATTACTCTCTAGTCCCCACTACCTGTTTCAATTGCGAATCTGCCTGTGGATTACTCGCCTATGTGGACAAGGATAACGGCGAAGTGGCCAAGTTCGAGGGAAATCCACACCATCCGGGATCTCGTGGCCGCAATTGTGCCAAGGGACCGGCCACAATCAACCAGATTCAGGATACTGAGCGCATCATGCATCCACTTCGCCGTACTGGCAAGCGTGGAGAAGGCGGATGGGAACAGATTTCCTGGGAAGAAGCGCTCGACGAAATCGCCGCCAAGATTCGCTCCTCACTCAAGCGTGGCGGGGTCGACAAAGTAGTCTATCATGTCGGCAGACCCGGTCACGAAGGATATGCAAATCGGGTCCTCAAAGCCTGGGGAGTAGATGGTCATAATTCACACACGAATATCTGCTCTGCAGGAGCTAGAACCGGCTACTCCCTATGGCAAAAACACGACCGCCCAAGCCCAGATCACACCAATGCCAAGGTCATCCTACTGACCTCTTCTCACCTCGAAACTGGGCATTACTTCAATCCACACGCGCAGCGGATTCTCGAGGGGATGATGGAAGGAGCGAAACTCATCGTCATCGACCCTCGCCTATCCAATACAGCAGCTATGGCCGACCATTGGCTTCCTACATGGCCGGGCAGTGAGACCGCGCTCTTCCTCGCTTGGGCGAAGATGATCATCGAGCGCGGGCTATACGACCGCGAATTCATGGAAACCCAAGTCAATTGGGATGCCTGGATGCGAGCAGTCCACCCGAACGAGCCGTGCGAGTTCGAGCGATTCATCGAGTTACTCGTTGAAGAGTACGCAGAATACACTCCTGAATTTGCAGCCTCCGAGTGTAGAATTCCAGTCGAGCAAGTCCTCGAGGCGGGTGAAATTGTAGCAAATGCAGGCAGTCAGCTTTGCACGCATGTCTGGCGTAGCGCAGCGATTGGAAACCTTGGTGGCTGGCAAGTCAGCCGCTCACTGCATTTCCTAAACGTGCTGACAGGTTCAGTCGGAACAGTCGGCGGAACAAGCCCCAACTCTTGGTCGAAATTCAAGCCATCTCTCTTCGATGTGCCACCAGACCCAGACGGTTGGAACGAACTGCACTTCCCACCAGAATACACCCTCTCGCATTACGAAATGAGTCACATCCTACCGCACCTCGTCAAGGACGGTCGCGGCACGATGGATGTCTACTTCACACGTGTTTTCAATCCGGTTTGGACATACCCCGACGGTTTTTCATGGATTGAGATGCTGGAAAATGAGGAGGCAGTCGGCTGCCATATCGCGCTTACACCCACATGGAATGAAACCGCATTCTTCGCCGACTACGTCCTACCCATGGGCCATGCATCTGAGAGGCATGACGTCAATTCATACGCCACATCCTCGGGTAAGTGGGTCGCATTCCGCCAACCCGTTTTGCGTGAGTACGCAAGGCGTGAGGGGCGAGAGGTGGAGTTCACTCACGAGGTCAATCCGGGTCAAGTCTGGGAGGAAGACGAATTCTGGATCGAACTTTCTTGGCGCATCGACGATGGTACTATGGGAATTCGCGAGCACTTCATGAGTCCGTATCGCGAGGGTGAGAAAATCACCGTCGATGAGTACTATCAGTACCTTTTCGAGCGCGTTCCCGGACTACCTGAAGCGGCTGAAAAAGAGGGTACCAACGCGCTCGGTTACATGCGTCAACATGGGGCATTTTTGATCGAAGAGGCGACTTATGAGAAACATAAATCGGAGGGCTGGCCAACGCCGAGCGGAAAACAGGAATTCTATTCTGAGACGATGATTGAGTTCGGCTACCCTGAACATTCAATTCCGCATTATCGCCAGAAATCTCACGTTCATCCCGAGAATTTGAGTGGTGAGGACGAGTATTGTTTACTCCCCAACTTCCGCTTACCACAACACATCCACTCTCGCTCAGCCAATGCAAAATGGTTGGTTGAAATAGCCCACAGGAACCCGATTTGGATTCATCCGAAGGATGCGAGGAAACTCGGTGTGGCCGAGGGAGATTTACTGAAAATCGAGACCGAAATAGGCTGGTTCGTCGACAAGGTTTGGGTGACTGAGGGCATCAAACCAGGTGTTGTTGGTTGTTCGCATCACATTGGGCGATGGCGGCGGAAGCAAGACCGTGGGAATCGCTTCCTGACCAATACCGTCGTCATCGAAGACCAAGGTAATGGCAAAATGAGAATGAAGACAGTTAGTGGAGTTGAACCGTGGAAATCGGATGACCCCGATACAAATCGCATCTGGTGGCGTGATGGAGGAGTTCACCAGAATATCACCCACGCGGTTCAGCCTGACCCAATCTCTGGTGCACACTGCTGGTTGCAGAAAGTCAGGTTGTCTAGGCCCGGCCCCGGTGAAGATTACGGTGATATCGAGGTTGATCGGGAAAAGTCGTTTGAATATTACAAACGCTGGAACGAATGGGCTAAGAATCGTGAAACTCACCCCCGAGGTGAGCGACGACCTCTCTGGATGAAGCGACCACTGGCTCCGCGCAAGGAGCATTTTTACATGCCTGGATTCGGACCTGATTCGACTGGGCCTAACGTGGTTTCGCAGACAGATGAGGGAGAGTGAATGGAAGTATTCTACGCGCTTGCTGTGATTTTGCTCACCGCATTCATGTTCGCTCCACTAGGCCTTGGCGGTGGCATTCTTTTCGTTCCGACGCTGCACTACATTCTCGGCTGGGATTTACACCTCTCAATCGTTGGCTCGCTCATACTGATCTGGTTCGTCAGCATAGGTAGTCGACGAGCACATGACGAAGGAGGTTACACAGTTGCAGAAATCGGACGCAGGGGTCGTCTTTTCGCTATTGGCGGTGCGATATTGGGAGCCTTAGCTGCAGACATTTTGATTACAGAAGGCGGCGATAATACCATCAAATTACTCGCAACGATTCTTCTTTCTTGGGTGCTTTATCGTAGTATCTCTAAATTGAGAGAGGAAAAAAAGACCAACGTTGCTGACGAGGATATCGAGCCGCAGATGGAAGATAAGGAGTTGATTCGATACAAGCTGGGTTGTTTGGGAGGAGGCACCGCCTCTGGATTGATTGGTGTTGGTGGAGGTGTTATTTTCACTATGATGAATCGAACTATTCTGGGATTGAAGCCACACCGAGCTGCCGGCACCTCCTATCTCATCGTCATGCGAGTGGTACCGGTTGCAATTATTTCTCACCTATTGATTGAACCTGAATTGTGGAGTGATTTGATGGCACTAGATCCACTGGCCCTCGCCATTCCAATCGTCGTATTGCTCACCTCTTGGGGTGGTGCAAAGACGGCGATTAAGATGCTACCACAGAGAGTTCTGACCTACCCATATCTTGTCGCGGTCTTTGTCAGTCTGATTCGATATCTAATCGATGTGAAGGAGATTATTGGCACCTAATCGAGCTCAACCGCGCTGTGGAGAACCGTTACCGATACCCCATTCGACCATTCCCCAGCCTCTTTCGTGCAGATAGTAGAATGCCAATTTGATGACTACATCGAATGCTCCGACCTTGATGGCAGTGTCGATTTCGCCAGTGAAAATATAGGCAAGAGAGGCAGTAGTCAGTGTTGCTATCACGCGCCATGTGAGGGCTTTGGCAATGCTTCGAGAGCGAGTCACATACATGTTAATCAGCCACTGCTAAATGAACTTAGCAAAAAAGGACCTCGTATTGAGTTGCTCTTTAGAGACTGAATTACAGGGCTTCAATGATGAGGGCGATTCCTTGTCCGCCACCGATGCAGGCGGTGGCGATTCCGAATTTTTTGCCCTCGCGTTTGAGTGTATGTGCGAGAGTCAGTGCGAGGCGGGTACCTGTAGCTGCGAGAGGGTGACTGAGCCCTACTGCGCCGCCGTTGATATTGACGATTTCTTGGCTGATTCCGAGTTCCTTCATGCAAGCGACCGCTTGCCCAGCGAAGGCTTCGTTGATTTCCCACAAGTCGATATCCTCGACTTGCATGCCTGCTCGCTCGAGGGCAAGTTTACTCGCTGGAACTGGTCCATAGGCCATGATTTTCGGGTCGAGACCAACTATCCCCCAATCGACTAGTCGAGCCAAGGGTTGGTCGCCATCTACCTTCGCTTGAGACGCTGACTTAACGACAACCGCTGCAGCACCATCGACTACGCCCGAAGCATTTCCTGCAGTTACAAGTGAGGTGGGGCCAAAGTGAGTTCGTAGACCAGCCAATGACTCCTCACTTGTGCCGCGAACGAAGTGGTCCTCATCGGCTGCAGTCACCATGCCGTTAGGTGTCTCAACATCGACGATCTCATTTGACCAGACGCCGTTATCGACACTATTCTCAGTGCGGGTGTGGCTGAGGACTGCATAGGCATCAGTTTCCTCACGAGTCACTCCGACCCGCCTGCACAACTCGTCGCTGGTCTGAGCCATGAATGAGTCACAGGTGGTGTCAAGCAGGTTGGTGAAGAGGTAGTCCTCCATATCCTTCTCCAAAGCATAACCAGCGCGAGGTGGTCGGCCGAGCTTGAATGTTGAACGCATGTGGCGCAGAACATGTGGAGCCTGTGACAGATTCTCCATTCCACCCGCGATGACCGTCTTGGCCTCGCCGAGCTTGATCATCTGGGCTGCAGAGATAATCGATTGAACTCCCGAGCCGCACAAGCGATTGAGTGTTAACATAGGGACTTCATGAGGAATGCCGGCATTCAGTCCGGCATGGCGCGCTCCGAATATCGCTTGGTCGCTGGTCTGGAGTGCGTGTCCCATGACTACATGATCGATTGATTGTGGACTTGTTCCAGTCTTCTCTAGAGCGCCCTGGATAGCGATTGTACCGAGTTGTTCAGCACTAACTTCAGCGAGGCGGCCACCAACTTCTCCGTCGCCTCGCTTACCTCCAAGCCATTCGCAGAATGGTGTTCGGGCCCCTCCGACTATCACGACTTCTTCAGCCATTGAGTGGGCCAATCAACCTACGTTCATGAGTCTGACTATCCCAAAGGGATAGACAAAATCATCAGTGGCCTCATTCATCGTTTGACATCGAACCGAGGTATTCGGGTAGATCTACACCTGCGTTCGATGCGATATCGTGCAGTGGAGGTAGAGACTTCACGAGATTAGAGATGAAGTTCGAAGTCGAACTGCCATCTCCATCG
>JAQXEV010000076.1 GCA_029250665.1 Candidatus Thalassarchaeaceae archaeon
TTACCAAAACGCTCTCGCTTGGGCGCGAGAGCGACGGCAGGGTCGGGACCTCAAGGGAATTCGCGACCCTTCCCAGGCTGCGGACAATATCCTCGTCCACCCAGATGTCCGCCGTATGCTACTCACTGCTAAGGTCAACAACGAGGGCTGCCGAGCCCTCGGCGTTTGGGTAGGCACGCTGCTCGATCAATTGCATTCTGATGATGCAGAAACGAGAGAGCATGCCGAAGCGCTCATCGCGCTACTCACACCGGTCGTCAAAGCCCACTTCACTGACCTCGGCTGTGAGACCACCAGCACCTGTATGCAAGTCATGGGTGGTGCTGGTTATTGTTCGGAGTACGGCGTTGAGCAGTTCTATCGCGATGTTCGAATCTCAAAGATTTGGGAAGGAACCAACGGAATCCAAGCACTCGATCTGGCTGGGCGTAAAATCACTCAAGATCTCGGCCGAAACCTGCGATATTTGATGTGGCCACTCGTCGAATTCATCGAAGAAAACCGCGATATTCCTGAGATGACGGAGTTCAACAAACCACTTCACAAAGGCGTTCGTGGTCTTCAGCAACTCACCCTACTAATGATCAGCCAAGGAATGGGTAACCCACACTTCCTTGCGGCTGGCGCGACCGATTACTGCCGTTACTTCGGCAATATCATGCTCGCGTACATGTGGGCGAGGATGGCGCGCGTGTGCCTCGAGCATCCCGACTCTGATTTCCATCAAGCGAAACTCGCCAGCGCGCGTGTTTTCTTCAATCGGATCTATCCAGAAACCATCTCGCTGGGAGCTAATATCCAGGCTGGACATAAGGATTTGATGAATTATCCGGAGGCGATGATGTGATGCATGAAGGTCGCAGACAGAAGTTCCAACGTAAGGCCCGCCGAGCGGCTGCTTATGCAAAGACTCCTGTTCGCTGGGCTCCAAGCATTCCAACGATTCTCTCGTTGGTTTTCACAATCGAATTTCTGAGTATCTTGCTCTGGCCCGAACTGAAAGACAACCGAGTCTTCGTGCTCTTCGTCGGACTTTCTATTCCAGTTGGAGCATGGCTTTTCGTCTACTGGAAGATATACCTCTCAGTATTCACCACACCGACACGTGATTATGTCGATGTCACAGATGAGCGCTGGAGCGACATCATATTCTCCGGCTGGGGTGAAGAGAAACTCAAGGCGAAGGTTTTGCCTGGTGCCGAAGGGAATCGCGACCTTGTTCTCTATCTGCATGGTTACAGTTCATCCCTCGGCCGGGGGGAGACTCGCTGCCAACATCTCAACAGCCTCGGCCCGCATGTTATCGGGCTCGATCAACGCGGTTTTGGGCGACAGGACGGTCGCCTAGATTGGACTCTGTTGAAGGCGACCGCAGATGCCGAGGCTTTGCTTGAATCTGCTCCTCAGCACCTCGGTTTCGAGCCAAATCGTGTCTGGATCTATGGCCATTCAATGGGGGGCTTCATCACCATCCGTCTGGCCAGCCGCCCATCCGGATGGTGGGAAGAGAAATTACAGGGCATTATTCTCGAATCCCCAGTCACTTCCTTTCCCAAAATTATCGATAAGAAATTACCTGGGCGCATGGTCATGGCAAAACCCTGGGTGAGGCATGTTCTTCGCCGCGAATACGAACGCATTCACCCAGATCTAAACGTCCGCTACGCCAATTCTGAACTGCCATATTGGGGTACTCCGAAGGTGCCCTTTCTGGTGCTTCAATCAGCCGAGGACGAGGTCCTCGGCTTGGACCACTATGAGTTGCTAATCGAGCACCTCCATCCAAACGATTCTAATTCCTCCATCCATCTCATCGAAGGCATGCCACATACTTCGACCGTTGACCCGCCCGTGCGTGCGGAATTGGTTGAGGGTTGGTTGGAATCAAAATTGGTGGAATGAAAATATGGATTTGAAGAAGCGATTTGAGCGTGCAGCGAAGCGAGTTTGGAGACTCAAAGAACGACCCGACGACATGACTCTGTTGCAGCTTTATGCGCTCTACAAACAGGTCACTGAGGGTGATGCCCGAAGTCCACGACCAATCAAGGAAGGCATGGCCGGAATGGCGAAGTGGCGTGCTTGGCGCAAATTGCGCGGGACCACAGTCAATGAGGCGATGGAGCGCTATTGCGCCATTGTAGATCGGCTGATGTCTGGTGGATCAAATCCGGCTATGAGTTGAGTTTGATGATCGATGAAGTCCGACTTCAACGCGAATTGAAGGGGCTTTCTGGCTGGGCGCGATTCCGCGCCTTCACACTTCTCTCGATGCCTTCGGGCGCTTTTGTCGGATTACGTCTTGTTCGTGCAGACGCGGATGTTTGTGTGACTTCGATACCGGGCGGTTGGCGCTCGCAAAACCCCTTCAAAACGATGTATTGGGCGGCTCAAGGTATGGCGGCCGAACTTGCGACAGGCGCTGTTCCATTCGCGATTTCGCGCTCTACCAAGCGCGGCATTCGCATGTTTGTTATCGGCACAGAAGCGACGTTTGTTAAGCGCGCGAAGGGCAAGATTGTCTTCACTTGCGAAGATATTGCTGCAGCACGCGCAGCCATAGAAGAGACCCTGGCCACAGGTGAGAAGATCGACCTCGATATGCGTACGGTCGGGCGCGACTCGAAAGGCGACATTGTCTCAGAGTGGGTGTTCAAGTGGAACTTCCGTGCTCACGAGAATCGTTAGAATCACAAGGCAGGGACATAACATGGGAATGAGTACACCTTTCACCGAGCACTCCGGGGTCGAGCACCCAATCATCTGCGGGGCGATGTATCCATGCTCAAACCCCGAACTAGTCGCCGCCGCCGCCAACGGCGGCGGTATGGCAATCCTCCAGCCTGTTTCGCTAACCTACGTCCACGGCTGGGACTTACGAGAAGGAATTCGTTACATTCGAAGCCTCACAGACCAACCCATCGGCTTCAACGCCCTCATAGAAAAGGGCTCGAAGAAGTACATCGAGCGCATGTCGGAATGGATCGATATCGCTCTCGAAGAAGACATCCGCTTCTTCGTCACCTCCTTAGGAAAACCCGATTGGGTATGCGAGCGCGTACACGCAAAAGGTGGCTTCGTCTATCACGATGTGACCACGCGCAAGCACGCAATGAAAGGAATCGAATGCGGAGTCGACGGCCTAATTTGTGTCAATAACCGAGCCGGCGGACATCTTGGAACCGATTCCGCAGCAGCGATGTACGCCGAACTAAGCGACCTTGAAACTCCACTAATCTGCGCCGGAGGCATCGGCAGTGAGGAAGAGTTAGCTGAGGTCATGGCCATGGGTTATGCCGGGGTGCAGATGGGTACCCGATTCATCGCCACGAGTGAATGTAATTCTCCAGATGATTACAAGCAAGCAATCGTCGATGCGAAGGAGGAAGATATTGTCTGGACTAACCGACTTACAGGAGTCCCTATCTCGGTAATTCGCTCAGAAGGCTATCAACAAGAAAACAGCTGGATGATGCGAAAATGGCTTTCAAGCCGCTGGAAACACTCTGCTAGAATGTTCCTAAATTTTCTCTCTTTCACCAAACTCCGCCGCCTCGAAAAGGGTAAGGGAAGCACAGCGAAGAAAAAGGAATTTTTCTCGGCGGGCAAGAGTGTTGAGACGGTTCACAGCGTCGAATCAGCGACTGTGATTATGGCCCGACTTGGGCAATCTCTTGCTTAGAAAAATAGCCCCTAAGGGGACTAAAGTAAACCGCATTGAGCGGTCTGGAAATTAGGATAATATTTGTTTTGGCAGACTCACATGCCTATTCAATTGCTGAGCAGTCCAAATCGCCCCGAATCCGAAGCTGTCATGCAACGCGCGCGCAATTAGCATGAAATCCGAATCGCGTGTTGCTACCAGCACGCAGCCGACATCTGGGATGGTTGAAGCTGCGTGAACAGCCGAATCTCGCATAATATCGAGATCACCCAACTCTGGGTAAATCTCATGGCCATCGATGACACTGCGAGGAGGCGGATCATCTCGAGCCAATTGCTTAGCCTCAGAGATCTTCTCGTAAATTGCAGAATGCCTAACCAAGAAAGAGTCGAGGTCGACGGCGTCTTTCTCCTCAGCATCAACCTCGGATCTGAACGATCCAAAGATCCTCAGAACCGATTGCACCCGCTCCTGTAATAGTTCAGGGCTAACTGTATCATCCCACGATTTACGATCGATATAGACATCGTTGAACAGAGCCAGAGCAACCTTGGGGTTTCGCGTCCGGTTGAGGAACTCACCCTGCGCTGAGGAAGGGATACAGAGGTGAACACGACCTTCCTTTGCCCTGCGCTTGAGCATCCAAACAAAGGCTCTCTCCACAGTCCAATCGAAAGTGCCGAAGCTATCTTGTGAAATTTGACCGAGGAGGTCATCCTTCAGCGCGTCGATGAGGATATTCGTGTCGACGAGCACCAACGGCCTTAGCGCGAGATGATTGAGCGAGCTTCTCTGACGCACTGGGATCGTGCGGCTGTGGCGACGGAATAGGGCCTTTTGTGAGCGGACAAGAGTCTGGATTTGCCGCAAATCGAAATTGCCCGATTGAATCGCAGTTTCGAACATTCTAAGCCCACGAATTGTAGAGATTTCAGCGACTTCCTCTGCGATGAGAGTGATTTCGAGAACGTCCTTTCGTTCATTGAGTTCGAGCAAGAATCTACCCTCCAATTCACTCCTCCTACTACTCTCCCTTCGACGCATCATCATCTGTGCTGCGAGCACTCTTCCACGGAATGGATCTTCTGGCAATCGGTGTTCAGAAGCATAACGCAGCGCCCGATCGAGGACTTCGAGTCGGCGCTTCACAGCCTCTCTGTCGATTCCATCTACCTCTGGGTCGCCGGGCTCTCTCTCAGTGGTGTATTCGATGATGCGCTGGGTAGCGACCTCGTTTTTTCCTGCGACCGCGTCGGCGCAGGTGCGTAGATACAATTGGAATCTCAAAGTCACCGATGCGGTCAATTCTGGGTGGCGGTCGATGAGGTTGACAGCTTCTTTCCAACCACCTGCATGAGCGAATTCGATGAGTGATTTCCGAAGTAGTAATGCCGACCGCTCGAAATCGTCGCGGACCTTCATCGCTGCATCGCGGAAGGAACGGGCCGCGTTGATCCGATCATCCTTCGAACGGGCGAGGGTCGCTCTGACGGTTTGATGCTCAGCTGAGCCGTTGTCGTGCTGTCTGTACCACATCTCAAGCTCGGGTATCGCAGCATCGTACTCGAGTACGAGGTCGGTGGCAAAGCGAATGCTACGCATCGCCACCTCGTTATCCAAGCAGAGAATACCTAGAGCAGTCAGAGCGGAATCGTTCCGCTCTTCAATTCCACTCTGCAGGTCCATCGTCGCTCGATTCAACCGAAGCGCGTTTACTAGAGCTGTGAATAGGCTGCGCTCAAGATATGTCAGTTGAGCATTCCTAACCGTAGTTTCTAGAGTTTCGATACGGTTCTCTCGAACAACTCCATCTCCTTCTGCTGAGAGGGCTCGACGGACCTCATTGAGGGCGAGAACGCCGTCGGAATCCAACTTGTCGTGAACCGCATCCATTCCGGATGAAATACCGCTCAGTAATGCGATTAGGGAGGATGCTGCGCTGGTCAACACCTCGTCCTCATCAGAATCAGCCAGAGCGAGTATCGCTCGCCTGCGCATGATTTCGAGATCCTCTAGCACCGTCACAGCTTGTGATGCAGTGATTAGGTGCCAGACGAGCAGAGCTCGATGAGGGAATTGCGAGGCGAGGTCTGAGTGCGCGAGGAATTCTCGACTGAGTCCTTCAATATCGGCTGAGAGTGTGTGAATATCGAGAACCTCTTCCTCGATTCCGAGTTCCTTGGTTGAGAGAATATTCGCGGCTCGCTTCCTGATGTTCAGAGGAGCCGTGTCATCGCGCATTACAGTGAGAACGACTTCATTCGATGCTTTCTCCATCGCTTTGACAATTCTATCGACCAATCCACCTTCACCGATCTGGGCGACTAGACTCAGAGCAGTGCGCATTTGGGACTCTCCATCGATATCCAAACCATCGAGCATCCCTGATGCCTCGTCGGAACGCCCGGCTCCAACCAAGCCCTCGATAACGCTCCAACGGAGAGAATCCGGGGCGGGAATGCCCGCTTCATTGAGTGTTTGCAATCCCCCCATCAAGAAATCGACATCACTGTTCTCATACACCTCGAATCTCTTCCAAGCTTCAAGGCGAATGGCCGAGGAAAGTGCATTTTCACCATCTTTGATAGCAGCACCTCGCCACTCACCCCCATCTCCTAATCGAAGTGAGAGAAGTTGAGATTGGGCCGAGGCTATCTCAGCAACATGCTCAGAATCGATTGCCTCGAAGAGTGAAATTGCATCTGCATCCTCGTTGGCGGCGAGCAGCATCGCTTCCAAGATCGCCGCATCACCACTCAATCCACGAAGAGCAGGATCCATCCAAGCCTTCCACTTTTGTGGTCGAGCTTTACCGGAACGAAGGTCACGGATGATTTGCTGCATCGCTGAAGCCTGGTGAATATCGAGATTGAGTGTAGAGTCATCCAACCACCGGAGCAAAGAATCACGGTCCACCGGGTCAAAGTCAGCACGGATGACCCATTCGTGAGAATTGACAGACACAGTATCTTCCTCTGCTATCGGGAATCGCCCTAATTCAGCAAGAATCGGCGCTTCACGAGCCATTCTTTCCCAAACGGGATGAACGCCAGATTCGCACTCCTTTCGTAGGGTTGTGGCCTCTACGTCCCACTCACTCTTCCACGAATCTCCCATCTTCTGCTTCTGAGCAATCAAGACAGCGAGTCGATAGGCGGGGGATTCCTTCGAACCAATGACCGTCCGAGGAGTCTCCAATCGATCCCTTGCACTGGTTCCTCCACTTCGGCCACCTCTGCGACCTATTCGCCGAGATCCCCTTGCTGGACGAGTATCGGATGCATCGGGAACGCTAGATTCAGGAGCCTCCTTATCAGCAGCAAGCAAAGCCAGAGCTTTCCATTCTCGGCTCAGAAGACCCCACGCCTTAGGGCGTCGAACCTCCAGTTTTCTCCTGCCCGGATCGTCGCCTGCTCTCTGCAGTTGTTCGACGCAATCGAGCAGGTAATCCTCCAATCCAAATCACTCCGGTGAGCCTTTCGCCCGTCCTTCCATACATCAACACATCGCCTTGCTATGCAAGGCGTCAAAGAGAGACCTCAAGACCTCTGCAATGCAGCGACGACTCGTGGACCTCACCCTAGTGTTCGTTCTACTACTCCATCCCTTCGCGGCACTGCTCGTCATTCGAGAGTTTGTCCGGCAACGCGATTGGCGCAAACAGAGCACCTCACTGAAGGGCGCCGAGAGGGTCGCTGCGCTTGAGCGACACGAGGCTGAGGGGGAGCGACTTTTTCGTCTAGTGATTGCCGTCATCAGCCTCGCCTTCTTATCTCACATCGCCTCGACTTTTCTTGCAGGCGAAGACCTTGGAATCGCAATCTTTCTCCCAGGTCATTTCCATGGTTGGGTTGGTTTACTTGGACTTGGGTTGATGACATATTTGTGGAGCCTTGGGCGCAAGACGAGCGCGAAGAAGGCTGCTGGTGAATCATTCGCAAGGGTGAAGGATTTGCACGGCAGGTTATCGGATGTGATGATGGGATTAATCCTCATTCACGCCTTCCTCGGTTTCCTCTACCTGCTACAACTCATCGGATGAGTCGGCGGATGGATAGATCACCGCTGAGCCCACATCGACAACCATTCTGCGAGATTAGTCGCAATGTCGCTGTGCTCTACTCCGCGTTCGACCCTCTCTCCCGAATCTAGTGGTTGGATGCGGCAACCACAGGCATTTGCATGCCCGCCTCCATCAGGGTCGAATCGAGTTGCGAGGCGAGTCAAATCGTAGATACCTCCACCTCGATGTAGGAATGAATTGGTGTAGAAAGAGGCCGAGACTGGATATCGACCCTCCTCACCAAAGCTTGCTCCGACATCCCCGTGAACAACAAGACAGGCATCGCAAGCCTCGCCTGCGAGTGCGGTGACACGGTATCCGTTTGAGCGCACACCCATATCTTCCAATCGTACCACTGCGAGTCTATCGATGATTTCCAAGCGCTCGCGTATCAATTCATCCGCGCGCGCATAACGTTCTCCCTTAGAGACAACTACGGGGGCGATTCTTTCCGACGCAAGAATATCCTCAGCCGACTCGCCCCGTGTCAGTGCCTCAAGAATCGCCAGCGCCACCTCATCATCGCCACCGATTACACGGCCCAACCAAACAACAGGATGGTCTGAGAGGTACTCATCCTTCGTCACAGCACCTCCATCCAATTTGTCGACCCATTCCATCAGCGGTGCGAGGTCGCTAACATCGGCGACCTCCCCGACCAAATCGAAAGCGATCCGCGCCGCAGAAAGGGTCGGCCTCCAAACGATGACCATCTCATCGTCGATATCCGTACCATCGCCAGAATCATCCGGAGCATTCGATTGGTGATGGTCAATACTCAATCCACAAGCAGGATGGCGCGGCAGATCGCACACTGCTGTCTGTCTGTCGATATGTTCGTCAAGCATCCCTGCGCGAAGTGCGCCGGGGTGCCCGAACACAATCTCAGCTTCAGGCCACCAGCGTCGCAGAATGGCTCCTGTTACTACACCGTCAAGGTCCGAATCCGTCACAATGCGACGGATGTCGAGGGAGAGTGCGCGGTGGGTCATCATGCGACTGCGCCGCGCCCCCCCTATCATCTGTTTGCAATCTCAACCTTCACCCGCGCCCTCGAAATAACTGATGTTCTAGAGTGCGAATTGGCAATTTTACAGTTGACGCGAGAGGGAGAATCGAGATATGCAAGATGCCTATCGCGGACCCTATGGAAACGTCTTGCGGATTCGTGCTGGTCAATTTCGACAGCATTCTATTGCTACAATACCCTCAGGGCCACTGGTCATATCCAAAGGGGCACGTTGAGGGAGATGAGGATCATCATACAACCGCCCGACGCGAATTGTTGGAGGAGACTGGAATCAACGATATCGTAATCGATAGCGGCTGGCGCCAACGCACTGAATACTCATTCTACCACAGAGGGCGACAAATAGACAAAGAAGTGTATTGGTATATCGCCACGACGAATCAGTTGGATGTGACTATCTCGCATGAGCATACGAACTACCTCTGGTTGAATTTCGACGAGGCAGAGGCACAACTGACTTTCGATCAAGAAAAGGCTCTGCTGCGCGAGGCTCGCACATATTTGGCTGCGAGCGGAGCAACCGTTTGAAACGTAATGCGCGCGAGAACTCTGGTTTCAGTCACGCTTGCCAAGTGGAGTCCAGAGGGATTCATCTCCGCCGGTTTTGGCGGTAATCCATCGTCCAAGGACGAAGCAATGGTCGGAGAGTCTGTTGAGGTAACTTATGACTTCAGGTCGGACTTCATCACGCATGGCACAGGCTTCACGTTCTGCTCTACGAACAATCGTGCGCGCGATGTGTAAATGGGCCACTGCGGGACTACCTGTAGGGAGAATGAAGGAGGATAATGGCTCGAGAGATTCAAGCATCGAGTTCATTTCTACCACGAGTCGATCGCCCTCATCCGTGCCGATTATTGACATCTGTTCGGGCACTCCTCCGGGCGGGCAGGCGCATTCAGCACCGACATCGAAGAGTTCCTGCTGGATGCGCCAAAGCATCTCATCTGCTTGAGTATAGATTGGGACGATTGCAGCCATGAATCCACCATCTGGAGAATGCGTCGGCGCTCTCTCTAGTTCCATTCGAACTACCCCGATTGCCGCATTGGCTTCATCGATGGTACCGTAGATTGCTACGCGAGGGTGCTCCTTACCGACACGCGTACCATCGACCAGCGATGTGTCACCACCATCCCCTCCGCCAGTGTGAACCTTGGTTATCCGGACCATGTTCCTACCTCCCGAATGGCCTCACCGCTTTCAATCGTCCCCGCCGGCAACAGGGCTTGTAGAAGGTGAGTTGAGATTCCCCAGTGAGGCCTTGATTGCATCTGTCCAAGCGCTATCGACAGCCTCCCAGCCGCCAATTGCTTTGAGTTCGGCAACGTGCTCCTTGTGGGATGTTTGATCATCGAGATGTTGGTGAATCAATGCCAGCGCCGAGTGACTCATGGCGTTCAACCACTGATCATCCATGTCCCATGAGCGCTCGAAGTGTGAAATCGCTCCACGCGGCCCGCGCAGTAGACCCCGCTCGACCTGCCGAAGACCGGATTTCGACCAAGTGATACCCTGTACGCCGACGACAAGTCCGCGGAATGCGAGGTAAATCTCGAGGAGAATTACTATCGAAGCAGCGCCAAATGAGATGATTTGGTATGTTGACGCCATACCAGCCCACCCATCGGTCATCAGGCTCATTGTACCAACGCATAGCAGAACACCGCCGAAGGGTGCGACTAGCACATCACGTTCGGTTTCCACCATGTGCCTAACCCCGTAGACCACCGCCAGCCCTCCAAATACTGCGGCGACAACCGCCGGAGCCAGAATCGCCGTTTCCCGCGGCGCGCTGCGGCTGATTAGGAAGACCAACCCCAATCCCAAACTAATCCAGCC
>JAQXEV010000084.1 GCA_029250665.1 Candidatus Thalassarchaeaceae archaeon
TTCGTTTTCAAAAGGCAAATCTTGTGCATTACCTTCGATGAACTCAAGGTTGTTTTGGGCGGAATACCATCGCTTGCAATGGCCGACTGCTTCTGCTGAGAAATCAACTCCAGTAAGTTTGGCAGGAGTGTGTGTCTTCGCTATCCAACTGGCTCCACCTCCACGCCCAGATCCTACTTCGAGGACTTGTTTTCCTTCGAGGCCGACTCCTCGAATGTTCATCGAGTATAGTTGTATGAACATTCGATTAGGCTCATCATCAGAATCTAACTCAGGCCCGTTATCATCTTCGAATCCATAATTCATGAATCGAAAATCGGATTCGTCATTTGCCTTGGCTAATTTCTGGTACCACCACTTCCACATTCGGCTCTGTAACCGGCCAGGGGCTAGGCGCAGCATGGTAACGAAAAATCGAGCGGGTAGCCCCATTTTCTTGGGTGATGCCACGTGCATGTGCACACCTATTGCTTCCATTTGACTGAGCAACCGATTGAATCGGTACGAGGATTTGCGATTGACCCGCCGAATGCAAGAGCATCCATCGCCTCTGCAAGCTCTGCTGTTGTGGCATCCATTGGATTGCGTGGCGCGTCATCGAGGCGGCCACGGTAAACCACTGTGCCGCCGCCATCAAGCAGGTAGAATTCGGGTGTGCGTTCGGCGCCGTATGAATGAGCGATTTCCTGTGAGGCGTCGTGAAGGTAGGCGTAGGTCATTCCCTTGCCCGCGCGTTTTACCATAGAGTCCCAGTTGTCCGATTCGTAGGCGATTGGATCGTTCGAATTAATGCCGACAAAACCCATGTCCAAACCTCTGGCTTTGTTTGCTATGGCCTCTATTCGTTCCTCGGACCCAACGACATAGGGGCAGTGATTGCAAGTGAATAGGACGACGGTTCCAGAGGCTCGGGAAACGTCTGTGAGACTCATCTGTTCAGCGCCGGCTGAACTGTTGGCATTCGGTAGGCGAAAGTCGGGCGCTGCATCCCCTGGTTCAATTCCTCGTGGTCCGGGCATAGGGGGACGAAGACGAGGTAGGCGTTCAATCCTGCGTATGCAGGTTGGGTGAAGTTGATTCCATTCTCTCGCGCGATTCTTGGAGTCTTCTGCGCGCCACTTGGTGTTCTGGGTCGACGTTGAGGACGTCTCTCCAAGCTGCCATCGCCTTAGCTGGATCACCGCGATCGTGCAGAATCGCAGCGGTTCTCAACCGTGCGTCGAGGTGGTGGGAATCGACTTCTGCTGCGCTCTTGAAATCGGAGAATGCTTCGTCGATACGGCCGAAATCAAGGTACAGCAAGCCGCGTTGGTACCACGCATCAGAATGCTCTGGGTCTATTTGCAGGGCCTTGTTGAGAGGGATTTCTGCTTGCTCGGCACGGTCCATTGCATTGAGACAGGTGCCGAGATGGACGAGCGCCATTACGTGCTGTGGATTGCGCTCGGAGAGGCGACGGAGTTCTGCTTCAGCCTGAGCCCAATCTGAGAGATTCATCAGAACCTCGGCCCGACGTTGCCGGGCCATGTCAAAGTCGGGGCATTGCTCTACGAGCAAATTCGCATCGTCGAGGGCGAGGGCGAGATCTTCGCGAAGAAGGGCTGCTGAGCATCGGTTGAGGCGTGCGCGGGTGTGATTCGCATCTTGCTCAAGCACCTTAGTGAACATGCTGAGGGCCTCAGCTATTCGTCCTTGACGAGCAGCAATAAGACCGCGAACATAGGGGATTGAAGGGTGATTGTGGAGATTGGTGCCTGCCTCAGCCAGCATCGTGTTGGCTTGGTCATAGCGGCCCATCTCAAGGAAGAGGCGGGCGCTCTCTAGAGGGATTGAAGGATGGTCTGGAATGAGGCGACGAGCCCGGACGATGGCGATCTCGGCCTCATCATGATAGCCTTGGTAACGCAAGGTCCGTGAGCGCCCTAGCCAAGCCAAACCAGATTCTCTGTCGTGCTCGATGGCCTCATCGAAAGCGGTTAGGGCTTGAAGCAGAATCATCTCGTCATGAGTTCCAGTCTCATCCAAGTGCTTGTCGGCATCTTCGAGATGGAGTCGTCCGTCCATGACGTGCAGAGCTGCACTCTCCCAGGAGAGTTCGGAGGCCTCATTGAGAACATTGCGCGCCCAGTCGGGTGAGCCAGCCCTGAGTAGGATTAGAGCGAGTCTTCCGCGCGCTTCGGCATCTCCAGGGTCATTCTCGAGATGATTCTCTAAGACTTCTCGCGCAGCGTCGAGGCGGCCATCATTCTCGAGAATCTCCGCCTCGAGCAGAATGCCGTATTCACCCAGAGCGACTGCACGACGGACACTCTGAATGGCCTCAGATGTCTGGTCTTCACCCGCAGCCAATAACCTCGCATGGAGCAGCCATGCATCAGGGCTAGACTGGTCGAGCTCGAGAGCGTTCTCA
>JAQXEV010000123.1 GCA_029250665.1 Candidatus Thalassarchaeaceae archaeon
TTTGTGCTGATTGACCCACTTTGAGCGGTCTGCCATGAACCGCAGAACTTTGTGAGAGTGTGAATCGGAAACAGCCCGAACAGGGCCCTGAGCATTACGCAACTCGTTGACATCCGCCGAGGGTAGTAAAGCAAGAGTGCCACAAATCGAGCTAACCGAGCGTGCCAGCACCGATTTCGGGACATCAACGCGCTCGTCCTCAGGCACCTCGTCAAGCGCCGCAGAATGATCGGTTTGAGCCTCACGGAGCACCCTCCAAGGAGCCTTGCCATCCAACCAATCGGACCGCTTACGAGCCGGTTCAACCCCCAGCCCATCGAGTACCGTTTGACCCTTTGTTGATTTGATCAAACGCTTCAGCATAAACCGCTCAACAGATTCAGTATCGACATTCAAGGGTTCAGGCCGGGAATGCACGAACTTGCGTATATGCAAAGTCAATTTCCGCCTGAACTCCCGCTCAGTAGTCTCATTCGAGACTGGGCCAATGATTGCACCCATATCAAACGGAATCGGCATCTCTACCTCTCCGGAAAGCAAAGAAGCATACCCAGCACGAATCTCCTTCTGCAATTCTGTTGTCTCGAAATACTCAGCTTTGTCGGACATCATTCGTAGCGTTCCCGACTGGATTCTTTTCATCGCAACATCGGGGTCGCAATCTACCCAGATACACAAATCCGGAACAAGCGCAGCCGAATTGACCTGAGCCACGCGCTCGACCCCAAGACCACCGACCACCCCTTGATAGACAAGTGAAGAATGCACATTCCGCTCACTCACGACGATTCGTCCCTCCTCCAATCGAGGCAAAATCCAACCGTGAGAATGGTCGACTCGGTCAGCGGCGAACAACCCGGCCTCCTGTTCAGGAGTGTGCGTCTGTTGCCGCACCGAGTCTATAGCGAGCCGTCCGAGAGGATGATCTCGCCGTGGCTCTCCAGTAACCTCTACCGAGGTAAAGCAAAACTCTCGTTCAAGCACTTCGGCGATGACCTTGGTGGCCAAGCCTTTGCCGGATCCGTCCCCGCCTTCGATGGTGATGAGGTACACGTCAAGCCTCCACGAAGCCAAATTGGCCACGGGTCAGATACGACAGCCCCATCCCCATCAGAATGAACAGCGGACCTATGAACATCAATCCCTGACTCCATAGTCCGAGATATGCCAAAAACTGTGTACGGAAGTGTTTTTTCCCATTATATGCCTCGATTCCTCCGAGGATTCCAGCGAGTCCTGCGGCGAGCGTTAGAGCACCAATTATCGATGAGATGAGGACTGATTCAGCCAGATGACTATCACCGCGCATATCGACCTTATGCACACCCTCGCCCTCGCTCAAGGTCACCGTAATCTGAGCATGGTCGCCAGGGATTAGCAAAACACGTTCTGTGATATTGTTGGGATGGTCGACGACGAGAGTTGCCGAACGCCGAGGTACGTCGTCGATCGAGAATCGACCGCCGGAGTCGGTTACGTCACGGTCGATCTCAAGAAATTCCTCGTCGTAGAGAATTACCGTTACGCCTTCGATTGCTTCGCCACCGGTGTTATTGTCGACGAGGGCAAAATAGACTCCTCCGTGGACATCGGCCAGCCCCCCTGATTCGTCGAGCTGGCCGGTCAGCACATCGCCGACATCGGCTGTGATATGCAGGCTGCCGGTGACGACGCCGAGGATGCTTCCGAGGATTATGAGGATCGCTCCAGCCACACGAGTGGCCGGATCTACGGAGAGATCCTCAAGCCACCACTCAAGGCGACTTCGCTTGGATTCGTCATCATCAAACATGCTGGCCGCCCTCCTGCTTGTCCTCGCTGGTGAGTGGCGGCTTCTCAGTTTGACGCTTCCACATGTACCACGGTGGAAGGACGATTAGTAGGAAAAAGAAAGCGTAAACTGAAAAGAATTCAAGGTCTTGGGCGAATCCATCAGTAGCCCTCCAATAAGAGACTCCACATTGTAATACTAAGGCCTCGCATTCAATGGAAGGTTCTTCTTCACAGGAAGAGGGATCAAAATCTCCCCATGGAATATTCACCTGATAGTAATTCGACCAATTCTTCCCGGTGACCCACCAGCCACCGCCTGCGTGATCACGAGCGATACCGTTCAATACACCTGAATCCTCGGTCTCAAATTGCTCGCGGATGGCTGAAAAATCCACTTTCTGGCAGACTATTCCGGTTTCTGTATTAATTCTGTATACATTGTCTTCATACCATCTATTGGCTAAAAATGGGTAATTACTTGGGCATTCCAATTCATTCCATTTGTCCGTCACAAGTCCATCGACTTGAACCTCAACTTCCTCTTCCTCAAAGGATGATAGGTCCTGTGAAAATCGCTTGAACGTCGAACCACCGTCGGAGATCCACAAATTATCCTCTCCGTCACTGCACAATCCCCAGCCTTCTCCCATGTAGGTGAACTCGCCCCTTGGTTCAAGAGTCTCGAGGTCGTAGATGAAGCCGGTATTTTCCCGCCAGGTGAGTTGTACTACAGAATCATTCCAGATGGTCAGACCCTCGCCGAAATATTCGTCGGGCAGATCGTACTGGAGCTCAACCTCGCCCGTTGTCATGTTGACAATTCTCACACTGGATTCGCCGTACAGCCCGGTGCTTTCGTAGAATTTGCCGTTGTGAATTTCAAGACCTTGAGTGAATGCCGTTGGGTCGTGTGGGACAATGCTGACCAATTCTGGAACGATGACTTTCACCCCCCACACGAGATCAGATGGCAACGGCTCGGGGTCGTCAGCGAGAGCGGGGGCAATCAGCGTTCCAGTGAGCATCAGTGCCACAAGAGCGAGGGAAATCTTACGGGAGGCCGTGTTGACACTTATCCCTCGTTGATGATTACTGAGCAGGATGGTTGTGGAGCTACGAGTGCTGTTGGGCGTCGTGGGAGCGTGCTTTGAGACTCGGCCCTTCGGGCCGGGTGCGTCCGAACGATGCTCCATCGATGTTATAGCGGGTTGGAGTGGGGCTTGAACCTGTCTTATTGCTGGGGTGAGTAGAAGTGAGGACTTCAAGCGGTTCAGTACGTTCAACAACTACGTTGTTGTTGGTTTGGCTCATGCTTGCCTCTGTTATGGTGCCGATGGTGAGTGCCAGCGACGAGGCTGGAAATGAGGAAGACACAATCGTCGCAGGAGACCTCTCCGATTTTGATCCTGACACTGATGGTCATGCCTACATCTACAATGATGAGGATCAACCAGTCTATTCGGCGTTCGGATATCTGAAGAAGCAATGGATTGAGGGAGGATTTCCAAATCTAGTTCTACCATTTTCTCCATCCTATCAGAACACAAGATCGACCGCGAGGTCCTGTGAGAATGCTTGGGCAGTCGATGACACTGACACTTTCACCACCTCAAGCGGTTTGGTCTCTGCTACGGTCGAGAAGATTTCAACCAATTCCGCTATCTTCGTCGAAGATGGAGTTGTGATTTCTTCGACGGCACTCAACGACATCGCTTCCACTTGGGAGTCGACAATCTACCCGACTGATACCAACTACTTTGGCAATCCGCCGGACGTTGACAATAATTGCCAAATCGAGATTCTAATCTTCGTAATCGATGGCGGTGGGGGTATTGGAGGATACTTTGACCCAAACGTCGCAAGTTCTCGGGAGATTCTTTTCGTTGATTCTGGTGACATGAGCTGGCGCAATACCATCCTCGCTCACGAATTTGAACACCTGCTCCACAACGCTCGCGACCCTTACGAATACCTCTGGATTGACGAGGGAGCGGCCGACATGGCCGCATACCTCTGCTTCGGTGTGACTGATACGCTGTCGCAGCATGCGAATGAATGGTCTCAGAATTCCAACATAAGCGTGCGCTGGTGGAATCAGAGAATCGCTGATTATGGTGGCGGATTCATGTTCCTGATGTATCTCGCTGACAAACTCGGCGGGGGTGCAGCAATTTCCAGCCTCGTCGCCGACAGCGCGACTGGAGGGGTCGGAATCGAGAACCTCGCTCGCAACCCTCAGGCTGGTTCTACCGCAATCGGCGAGACTATGTCTGATATCTTCGCTAATTTCACTGCAGCAGTAGCACTCGATAGTGCCCAAGGTGCATTCGGATTCTCCAATATCGCAATGACTGCTGGTTGCGTTACAGGCTTCATCTGCAGAACTCAGATGAGCGGTTATCGTGACGAATGGCAGAACAGTTGGACGAGCCCTGCGCAAGAAATCGAGGGCTGGGGAATGCGTGCCTACAAGTTCGCAGGTGGCACTGGCGCTCCTCTCAACCTCATGGTTCAACCGACTCAGTTCGGCGTCGCTGGAACCGTGATGGCAAAGGATTCGTCAACCGGAACATGGTCCATGAGCCGCTTGCGAATAGACACGGCCACAGGCGCAGGTACTGGTCTAGTTCATGGCTTCGGCAACACTACCGACGAAGTCTGGGTCATCGCTTGGTACGAATCACAAGTAACCGATTGCGATTACAACTTCGCAAGTTGTGGAATTACCACCGGCTCATATCCTGCGACCGATATTGTTGTGCAAGCGGGAATCATCACCGATCCCGCCGAAGTAGATGTCATGGGAATCACTCCATTCGATCGTGACGGCGATAATCTCGACGACAGTGTCGAGATTGAGCTCGAAGTGACCTCAAACGCGTTCTTTGAAATCATTGAGGTCACCTTCGAAGCATTCCTCAACAACACCCTACGGGACTCTATCACTTTCGCAGTTACCGCAGGAAACAGTATTCCAACTGAAGAATCAATCTGGTTCACACCACCAGAGACGGGCGACTGGACCTTCGGTGTCGATATTCGCGACATCACCGGTGCAGTCATCGACACCGCCTTCACTCTGCCCATTGAATTGGGCAATATGGAACCTGTAGCCACGGGCTCTACTTCGACCGCCATAACCCAAACTTGGCTTCCGGTGAGTATGTTCGGAGGTGGCTTTGATGTTTGGGGATTCGGTCAACTGAACCAAAGTTACAGCCACAACGAGACCCCCGTAGCTTACAATTGGGATCTTGGCGACAACTCAAGTTCAGGCCTAAAGAACCCGGTTCACATCTACACCGAAGCTGGGAATTACACTATCACACTCACCGTGGAAGACATTGGTGGATTCTACTCTGAAACCCAATCTTGGACCCTCACGGTCGCAGACACGACCGAACCGATTCCCGAAATCCGAGTCGATGGAGTGGCCATTATTGATGAGGTCGTGCTGCTCACAAATCAGCGAGTGCTTTTCTCCGCTCGTAGCACGGTCGACAATGTACCACACGAGCAGATGGAGTTCACTTGGAATTGGGGTGATGGGAGCGACGAAGGCGGACAAGGCATAGTCGAAGCCAGCCACTCATATGTCGACGGTAGCGCCGATGGAATCGTCTACACTCTGACTCTGACCGTAAATGATGGCACCTTCGTAGTCGAGCATCAAGTCTACGTGCGAGTCCTGAACAGAGTCCCTCGCCAAATCTTCGCTGAAGAACTCCAGACTTACACCTTAACTCCACTCGAGATGCCCGATGTATTCACTGACGACGATGGCCACATAGTCGAATACCTCTGGACATTCGATACCGGAGTCAATCTATCAGGACGCGGGCTGACCTTGACCTCCGACTTCTCAGCCAGCAGTTCAGTCAGCCGAAACCCCACTGTTGGATGGATGACCCCTGGCCTCAAATCAGTCACGCTTGAAGTGACGGATGATGACGGTAATATGTCGAGCATGACTCTAATGGTTCGTGTTCTCAATCAGCGTCCAGTAGCCGTCTTCGATAGACCATCTGATGGTTCCGTCGATACGGAGTATTTCTTCGAGAGTATGTCCTTTGACCCCGACGGCGACACATCACTTCTCCAAACCCTCTGGAACATCACCGGAGCGGATTCCGAGATTGAGAATGTATCGGGAGTCCATTACGTATTCACCGAGCCCGGACTTTACACAGTCTCGCTAACCGTCATCGATGATCGTGGAGCCGAATCTGCAACAAAGTCCTATCAAATTCGAATCGCCAATCCATTACCCGTTCCAATGGTGGAATTCATGCAGCCAAGTGCGAACGGCAGTCCTCTTCACACGATTCCAATCGATGACGACGCGGTGACCTGGTGGGTTCCGTTCGCACAAGATGGCGGCGCTTTCATCGCCCCGAACTGCCCCCTCAAACTCGACGGGTCTGCAAGCTACGATGCCGACCCTCGCTTCGTCGGTCGCCACTCGACCGACCCAGAAAACGCCGAATGGAACGGAATCACACGCTGGATTTGGGACTTCGGAGATGCCACGCCTCAGGTCGAGGGACCAATGGTGTGGCACTCATGGGAGCGGCCTGGAACTTACGTCGTCACTCTAACTGTGGTCGACGGATTTGAGGGTGGAGACACGAATACAACCTCGATAACAGTCCACATCTCACGCGCACCTGAAATTGAGCCAATCGACCCTATCGACTCCGATTATGTCACGCAAGGAGACCTAGTTTTGCTGAATCACAGCGCCTATGACATCGATCTAATCGAAGGTTTGGAAGCTTGGCGCGACTCTGATGCCTCGGAGGATAGTGATGGAGACGGAATCACCACCAACGATCGAGACATCAGTTTGACCTCCGACCTAACGGTCTCTTGGGACCTAAACGCAATGGTCGATTCGGACCAAGATGGCGACCCCCGGAATGACTTCCTCTGGGGCAATATGACGTGGTATCAGACCGGAGAGATTCGTATTGTTTTGCAAGTATGTGATGGAGTTGGAGTCTGTACAAGCGAGGATTACATCGTCACGGTCCTATCCGCTGAAGAAGATAACAGACAGAAATCCTGGGATGAACTAACATGGAAGGATTTCATTCCGAATAAGGAGAGCGCAGGCCTACTGGCACTAGTTGCTCTTGTCCTTGTTCTGGGTTGGCTCGTGATGCGACAGAAGGATGAAGATGAAATCGATGCCGAGGAAATGCTTGAGACATATGACGTTCAGGAAGTCGAAGCAGAAGGCGGTCTTCCAGGCATGGATCAGCACACTCCACCACCACAACCGAAGTATCTGACGGTGGACGAGCGAAGGAACAAGGAGTCCGGATACGTCCGCCCAATCAGAACTCGGAGGCGCTGAAGGTGCATCATACCGCAAAACGACTCGCGGCTGGCGCATTCAGCATCGGACTTCTTGCACCAATGCTGGCAATTCTCCTCGCAACCGCAACCCCAGTCATGGCCGCTTCCAACGATTGCACAGTTGCACCTGGACTCGGCCTTAATTCCAATTACGGCGAAGTAATAGGTGTCGATGAGGGTAATTGGTGGGATTTTGGATGGGGTAGCTCCTCCGATGATGACCTTCTATCCCTTAGATCAGATCTCTACGTCGAAGTCGAATTACGAGAAAATCATGCACAAGCACTTCGAATGGAGTTAGTTCCTGGTTATTCCTACACTTTCTGTATTGAATTTCACACGGACCCTAACAACCCACCAACCGATGAACCAAGCGGTGATGTATACCTTCTCAGCGGTTCAAATTGGGATGCATATCAAAGAAATTACGAGGAACAAGGATGGGGCATGACGGCAGAGGATATCGAATGGATTCCGGTCGAATGGCGAGACATGGCTATCTTCATCCCATTCCGAGATTCTCATGCGTACGAAGGGAAGCGTAGCACAACCTTCTCAACAGCGCTTGACAGTGACAATAGAGGATTCGTATCTTGGTTCGATGACGGAGGGGATGCTGAGTATTTCCTCGTAGTCGATAATTGGAACAACACACGTCAAAACGATGCACTGTCCGTCGACGGAGATATGATTGTCCAAATTTGGGTGGATGTTGAGGATCGCCTGACCCTTCCGAAATTCACTGCTTACCTCATCGTTGGTCTGTTACCAATGAGTTGTGTCATCGTTCCAATAATCCTCCACTCACGATACCACGCGGCGGGATTGGAAGAATCCAGCGAGCAGCCAGAGATGGTTCCGTTGCTCGAACAATGAGGCACTCAGCCTCAATCGTACTGCAGCATTTCCCAAGCGATTAGCAAATCTGAGGCATTGATTCGACCCTGCGATGAGAGATGAGAACCAGACTCCATGGTAGAATAGACGAGGTCTTGGTGTAGAAGTGGGCCATGAATCCGGGTCCAATCTCCACCTGCACCCATTCCCATGATTGAGGTCTTGAGTTGTGAATCCTTCAGATTCCAAGCTGCTTCGAAGAGTTTCAAACCAGAGTTGCGACCAGATGTGTTGTAACAGACCTTGATGATCTCACCACTAGCTTCCATTCCCTCGATATCCAAGACGATCTCAGACGCGTTTGAGGGTTCATCAGTAGAGTGGGTCGAAGCGATTACTCGAGTCTTACCTTCTGCCATCGACATCAATTCCTTACGAGTAGCTGCCTTGATGTCGATTTCGAGATCAACCCAACTTACTCCACTCTCAATCGCTGCACGAAGTACTCCTATCCTCTGCTCCTCAGTTCCAGAGAAATAGCCGCCTTGGCGCTCCGGGCGACAAGTCAAGACGACTGGAAGATCGATTCCACCCTTGAAAGCGTCCAGGGCGACTGCGAGATCGACTGAATCGAATGGTTGAGGAATGAACTCTGGAGGATTGTAGACTGGCCTTCTGCGCCGCCCATCCTTTGGAGGATCTTCAACCTTAACTGGTTCAGGCGGCTTCTCGACAACCCATAGTTTGTCGAGTCGAACCTCGCAAAGATCCGCTCCGACTGCGGTGGCGCGAGCTGCATCGGCGAGCATTTCCTCTACCGAGCACCCAGAGAGCGTCACACAGATGGTGGGTCTCCTCATCGGGTCGCGCCACCGACGAGTTCTGTTTAACCGTATTGTGAGTCGAAACCCCTCCTACGGAGGGGTAGGGAGTGCCGTTCACTTTCTCTTTCTGCACCCCAGACACCCCTCTCTCAGGAGTATTGATTAACCCCCCAAGGGCACACTTTAATGAAGACGGCTGAGGGTTCCTTAGGAACCCTCAGAAAAAAGGAGTTCGGATGTATGTCAGATGAGTATGGAGAAGATAGCATCCAAGTCTTGGAAGGGCTGGAAGCAGTTCGAAAGCGACCTGGAATGTATCTGGGAGACCCACATGATGGGTCCGCCCTCCACCATTGCATTTGGGAAGTCGTTGACAATGCAGTTGACGAGCACCTCGCTGGTTACAATCCGACGGTCGAAGTAGATCTGAATGCAGATGGTTCGGTCAGCGTGACCGATCACGGCCGAGGAATTCCAGTTGGTATTCACGCTGAGGAAGGAGTGAGTGCGGCTCAAGTCATCATGACTAAGCTTCACGCCGGCGGTAAATTCGACAATGAGTCCTACAAGGTCGCCGGCGGACTACACGGCGTCGGCGTAAGTGCCGTCAACGCCGTCTCAGAGTGGCTTCACCTCGAGGTTCACCGAGAAGGCAAGGTTTGGGAGCAAAGATACGAACTAGGCGTCCCAAAAGCCAAACTGAAGTCGACTGGGAAGTCAGATACGACAAGCACGAAGGTTTCTTTCAAGCCGGATCTTACTATCTTCAGCGAGGTGGTCGAATTCGATTTTCAACAAATCAACACCCGGCTACAACGCACCGCCTTCCTCAACGCTGGATTACAGATTATTCTACGCGATTTTCGCAGTGATGACTCGGTTGAAATCGACCACACTTACGATGGTGGCCTTAGCGAATACGTCACTCTGATGAACGCGAAGAAGAATAAAATCCACGACGAAGTGGTCCATGTAATCGGTTCTAAGAGTGGCGATAAGGGAGAAGTTCATGTCGAAATCGCCTTGCAGTGGACCGATTCTTACTCAGAGAACATTGATTGTTTTACCAATATTATCCACAATGTCGACGGCGGAACTCACCTCTCAGGGCTACGAAGTTCCCTTACTCGAACTGTGAATTCCTACGCTCAGTCGCGTAAACTTCTGAAGAATCTCAACAGCCTCTCTGGCGACGATGTTCGCGAAGGCCTTTCGGCTGTTGTCTCGATTAAACACCCCGACCCCTCGTTCAACGCTCAAACTAAGGCGAAACTCGTAACCAGTGAAGTCGCAGGAATTGTCGAACAAATCGTCAATGACAAGCTCGGAGAGTACTTCGAAGAAAACCCCTCGATCGCCCGTTCCATTGTAGACAAGGCAGTGCTCGCTAGCAAGGCACGAGAAGCAGCTCGCAAGGCTCGCGACCTAACTCGCAGAAAGGGAGTTCTAGAAGGGGGCGGCCTCCCAGGTCAATTGGCGGATTGTCAATCTCGTGATCCAAATGAGTGCGAGCTCTACATCGTCGAGGGTGAGTCTGCTGGCGGGTCGGCCAAGACCGCTCGCGACCGCCGCACGCAAGCAGTCCTGCCTCTAAGGGGTAAGATTCTGAACGTCGAGCGGCAGCGCCGCAACATCGCCAAGGTGTTCACCAATGAACAGATTCAGCGCATGATCAGGGCACTGGGAGCCGGTGTCGGCAACGAAGAGGGTGACGAAGGTGCATTCGACCCTGAGAAACTAAGGTATGGGAAAATCATCATTATGTGCGATGCAGATATTGATGGTGCGCATATTAGAACACTAATTTTGACATTTATGTGGAGATTTATGCGTCGAGCCATAGATAATGGCAATGTCTACATTGCAATGCCTCCGTTATTTTCAGTGGGTAGAGGTAACCATGTTGAATGGGTGCATAGTGAAGAAGAACTTGATGCTACAATCAAGCGATTCAAGAAAGAAGCCCCGTCAGCAAAAATCTCTATTCAAAGATACAAAGGTCTCGGTGAAATGAATCCCGAACAACTATGGGAGACTACCATGGATCCAGAAGTTCGGCGAATGATGCGTGTTGACATCAAGGATGTAGAGGCTGCGGACAAATTGTTCACGGTTCTAATGGGTGAAGATGTCCCTGAAAGGCGAGAATTCATCGAAACACATGCGACAGAGGTGACGTCGCTCGACATTTGAGGTGATTATGTGGCAGAGGAATTAGAACGAAGATTCGTCTCTGAAGAGATGAAAGAGAGTTACATCAATTACGCTATGAGTGTCATCATCGGAAGAGCTCTTCCGGATGTCCGAGACGGCCTGAAACCCGTCCATAGAAGAATTCTATGGGGTATGCATCAAGCAGGACATACGCACGAGAAAAGTTACAGCAAATCAGCTCGTTCGGTTGGAGAAGTAATGGGTAAATATCACCCTCACGGAGACCAGGCCCTATACCAGACGATGGTAAGAATGGCACAGGACTTCTCTTTGCGCTATCCTCTCATCGATGGTCAAGGAAATTTTGGCTCCATCGATGGGGACCCTCCGGCGGCGATGCGTTACACCGAGAGCCGCCTCGACCGGATGTCCTCTCACATGTTGGATGACATCAACAAGGATACAATCGACATGGTGGCAAACTTCGACGACAGTGAGACTGAACCTACTGTCTTGCCATCTCGTCTTCCAAATCTGCTACTGAACGGCAGCGACGGCATCGCTGTCGGGATGGCCACCAAGATTCCTCCACACAACCTCAACGAGGTCGCAGCAGCGATTCGATTCCACACCGAGAAAGTAATCGAAGAAGACCGTAAAAGATCTCTCGATAAGGCTCCGAAGATTGACGCCTTGGAGTACATGGAATACCTGAAGGGACCTGATTTCCCCACTGGTGCAACGATTTACGGCATCGACGGAATACTCGACATGTACCGCACCGGTCAAGGTCGATTTCACATTCGTTCAGATGCAGAAGTTCGTGACGATTCATCTAGCAAGCGAATCATCATCACCTCGATTCCCTATCAAGTCCGTAAAGCTGGCATGCTCAAAGGAATCGCTGATCTCGTCACTAAGGAGACAATCAAGGGAATCCGCGACATTAGAGACGAGTCCAGCAAGGAAGGAATTCGGGTCGTCATCGAGGTCAAGAATAACGCTGACCCGCACGCAATTCTCAACCAATTATACCAATCGAGCAGGCTGCAGGAATCATACTCAGCCAATATGATGGGAATTCTGAACGGCAAGCCGGTTCAGCTTGACCTATCGACGATTCTACACACCTACATGCGCCACAGAGAATCGGTCATCGAGCGTAGGACCCAGTTCGAGCTCGACAAGGCTGAGGCTCGAGCGCACATTCTCGAGGGCTTGATGCGCGCGCAAAAACGCATGGCTGAGATCATTGAAGTCGGTCGCAATTCGGACTCTCGAGACCAATTCGAAGGATACCTTCGTGGAGATGAGAAGTACCCGAAAATCAAGCGCTTCGACTTCTCCCAAAAGCAAGCCAAGGCTATCGCTGAACGCCGCCTTTACCAACTCACAAAGTTGAATGTTAAGGAAGTCGAAGATGAACTGAATAAACTCAAGGAAGCCATCAAAGAGTTCACAGCCATTCTCGATAGCCGAAAGCGTCGCCTGGAAATTCTCCTCGAAGAGCTTGAGAATGTAGTTGAGAAACACGGTGATGAACGGCGGACTCACATTGACCCTACGCCGCTCTCAATGGATCGCGAGGACCTCGTCGCTGAGCGCGCGCTGGTCATCTCATTGACCCAAGATGGTTACATTCGACACCTTCCTGTCGAAGCATTCCGCCTACAGAACCGTGGCGGAAAGGGACTCAAAGGGGTCGCTACGAAGGACGAGGACGCACCAGCGGCAATCGTTACCTGCTTCTCCAAAGACAGGTTGCTGATCTTTACCGACCAAGGCCGAGTCTACGGGCTGCGAGCTTGGGAGACTCCTCTCGCTAGCAGATATGGACGCGGAACTCACATGCGCAACTTGCTAAAGGGAATCCGCGAAGATGAGAAGGTCATCTCAATCCTTCCAATGGCTCGCGAACTGATTGATGATCCCGAAGGTAACTACCTCATATTCGCAACCAGCCAAGGGCGAATCAAGCGTAGCAAACTTGCCGATTACGTCAGAATCAATCGCAACGGCAAGTATGCCCTCAAGTTCGCTACCGAATCCGACACTCTTGTGCAAGTCAGGTCGGCAACAGATGCCGACCACGTGGTTCTGGTATCATCGGGAGGCTACGCTTGCCGCTTCCTCCCAGCCGAAGTTAAGTCGCGCACTGACCCGAACACCGGTGAAGTCCAGACTACTCACACTGTGCGTGTACAAGGAAGAGTCAGTCAGGGAGTCACTGGAATGAAACTCACCGCCGGAGACAACGTCATCGGAATGATTGTGACTGACGATGCCAACACCAGCGTCCTAACCATCTCGAAGTATGGAATGGCGAAGCGAAGTCGCCTCGGCTCGGGTCAAATGATTCCGCTTTTCGATTTAGATGGTTCGCAGGTGCTCGATGATGAAGGAGAGATAGTTATGGTTCGCGATGGATATCGAAAGACCAATCGCGGCACGAAGGGTGTACGAACAATGGCACTTTCAGATGAGGATGTCATCGTCGGAGTCCGCCAAATCCCTGACCTCTCCGACCAACTCTTCATGCTCACTGGAAGTGGAATGATGATTCGAATGCCAGCGACCCAGACCAAGGAGACTCTCGGGAAGGTCACCAAAGGAACTCGCATCATGGAGCTGCGCGACTCAGAAAAGAAATCCCATATCGACGAGATTATCTTCGTCGCCAGACTTCCAGCCGACCTCATCGAGAGCGAAGATGACAGCGACGGCGAGACCGAAGTGACGAGCGAGGAAGAGTGAGCCCAACCGCTCGCCTTAAGCCGAAAACTCAGGTCGCCCGAACACTGCGGCAGTCGCATAGCCTGGCCATTGCGCTGGATTGCTAATCCAGTGGTGTTTCACCTCGGGAGTTCAAATCTCCCCTGCCGCGCCACCTCGCAAAGCCTAGACGGGCCTACCAGAGAGTAGCACACCACCCAAGAGCAGCATTCATGCTTGATGTGACCTCTCAGCAAGCGTGGGTGCGATGGCTACACTGACCACGGTTCTGACCGTGGTTACCATTCTGGGATTCTTATTCCTCGTCGCAGTGTGGATCAGAGTTCACAAACTCCGACCATCTAACGACCGTTCTTGGGTGAATGATAACGAGCGCAACGCAACAATCGAATTCGACGGAGATATTGCGAAAATAACCAATTTACGCGACTTTAACTGGCGCTCATCCAAAGATTTCGACGAGCGATGGATCAACGAAGATTACGACCTCAGAGAGGTCGAGGCCATCTGGCTAACTCTCGAATATTTCGATCAAAAACTTCGGCAGATGGCCCACACCATCCTTTCATTCGAGTTCAAAGACGGGCGACGATTAGCCTGTTCTATCGAAGTGCGAAGAGAGAAGGGGGAGCGTTACCATCCAGTGCGTGGACTGTTTCGCGAGTACGAACTAATCTACGTCTGGGCGAAGGAAAGTGACGTCATCGGAGTCCGGACACGATGCAGAAAAAACTCAGTCACACACCTCTTCAAAGCGGTAGTTTTGGGTGCGGGGAACGAGCGGCGAATGCTTGAATCATACCTGAGGCGTACCAATGACCTAGTCGCTTCACCCGAGTGGTACAACACTTTGACCAACACCTGCACCACCAACATCGTCCGCCATGTCAACGAGGTCTACCCGGGTCGCGTGCCTCGCGCGATATCGATATTGATGCCAGGATTGAGTCCGAAGTTGCTTGAGCGTGCCAATCTGATCAAAATGTCTGGCACGCTCGACGAAACTCTTGCTGCAAGTGTAATCGATGCCAAGGCTAAGGCTTGGGATGGCGAGTCTGATTTTGGCGATGCTATTCGAGCCTGAGTGAGTTCGGTTCGGCTCCTCTGCGCGGCGTTGGGTTGAATTGGTTGGCCTCGATGAGGAGTCGTGCTTAACATCCCAGAGTTGGCCCTGACCGGCTCTCACGATTGGGCTCTACCACCCTCAAAGAGCCATATGATTCGTTGGTTAGCTCTTACTTCTCAGGGGCGCAGTGATTGCCTTTTGCGCTTTGAGGGCGAGGCAGGTGCTGATGTTGAATCAATGGCTCGCTGCCTCGATGCAATGGGCGTGCGAGTTCACCAGGGTGCCGATGGATGGTTGGTTGAGCCACCTGCTGACGGTCTGCAGGCTCCGATGAATTTCCTTGATTGTGGTAACTCTGGGACGGCGGCTCGAGTGTTGACCGCGATGGCTGCGACGATGGGTGTCGCGGTCAGTTTGGATGGTGATGAGTCGCTACGCGCGCGCAGTAGTGATCTGGCTCGAGTGCTGCGCGATTTGGGAGTTGAAGTTAGCAGCGACACTCTGCCGACAACTGTTTCAGGGGTGATTAACGGAGGTGCGATCATCGATCTATCAGGTTCAAGTCAGCCTCTCAGTGCGTTGATTTTGTCCTCGCCCGGACTATCTGAAGCGGTTGAGATTCACCTCGAGGGCGAGGGAGTCAGTCGAGGCTACACCGGAATGACCTTCGATGTCGCGAGGCGATGTGGATGCCCTATCGAGATGAGTTCGCCACTCATTCTCGAACCTTGGCCTGTAAAGGCTCCAGAAGAGGCCGACATTCCTCCCGAACTCAGCCTATTTCCGATGGCCATCCTACTCGAAATCCTCCATGAAG
>JAQXEV010000010.1 GCA_029250665.1 Candidatus Thalassarchaeaceae archaeon
TAACTCTTGAGAAGTGAACAGATTGTTGCAGTCATCGCGTCGAGTTGCAGAGCTTCACCGCCACCCTCGACCATTCGGAAATCAGTCTCAGCCATGGCCTCGGTAACTGCCAACTTTTGCTTCTCATCGAGGAAGGCGACATCACCCAATCCTCGATGCAGTTGGTTGACCATATCCGTGCCTGCCAGCCCATACTTGTCGAGAAGACCCTTGAGCCTGCGCCGTGCCGGCTGGAATCCGTCTTCTCGGCAGGCTAGGAGATAGCCGTGGAGTTCCTCTGGCGGAGCTGTCGCGGTCGTCTCGTAGATGAGGTCACGCGTTACTGTCGACGATAGCGAGGCAGCGACCTGTAGCGCAGTAATCGCTTTTCGTAGGTCGCCCAAACTTACGTGGACGATTGCATCGGACGCCTCTTTCTCAAGGGTGATATCTTCGGAGGCCGCCACGCTGTTGATCATCTCTCCCACTTGGTCTCCGGCAAGTGGGCGAAATCTGAAAACCGCGCAGCGTGATTGAATCGCTTCGATAATTTTCGATGAATAATTGCAAGAGAGAATGAATCGACAAGTTTGCGAATTTTGTTCCATTATTCGACGAAGCGCGCCTTGAGCGTCCGGCGTCAAGGCGTCGGCTTCGTCAAGAAAAATCACCTTGAATGAAGTCCCAGGAACTGGGGCCGTCTTGGCGAATCCCTTGACCTTGGTTCGGATCGACTCGAGCTTGCGCTCGTCACTCGCGTTCATTTCAAGCAGATTCATTCGGTAACTTTCACCAAATACATCGCGAGTGAGTGCAAGCGCTGCAGTCGTCTTCCCAGTGCCTGGAGGTCC
Source organism: Candidatus Thalassarchaeaceae archaeon (assembly GCA_029250665.1). GTDB lineage: Archaea > Thermoplasmatota > Poseidoniia > Poseidoniales > Thalassarchaeaceae > MGIIb-O1. The sequence goes on from JAQXEV010000010.1 coordinate 831, forward strand.
GGCAAAAAGGAGGTGAGGGAAGGTGCGTTTCTCAGCGTACGCCCTTAGCCTATCGACCACCGCTTTCTGACCTTTGATGTCGGCTACTGTCCTCGGGCGATGTCGCTCAACCCACATCTCGCTCATGGCCGTCCCTCAGCATTCTGAGTCGGGTGTCCTTGAAGGTTCCCTCGTGCGCGAGCGTAGGACTCAATACGACTCTTCGGCGCTCGGGAAATCTTTGCTGCGAACATCTGTGATGTACTGCTTAACAGCGCCGTCGATGGATTCTCCCAAATCGGCGTATCGGCGAAGGAATCGTGGACTGAAATCCTTGGTTATGCCCAACATGTCGTGTAGGACGAGAACCTGTCCGTCGCAATCCGGGCCAGCTCCTATGCCGATTGTTGGGACTGTTAGTTGAGCGCTGACCTCGGCTGCGAGGTCGGCGGGAATTTTTTCGAAGACGATCGAGAAGCAACCTGCGGCTTCGATCGCCTTCGCGTCCTCAAGGAGTTTAGCGGCTTCCGCCTCCTCCTTGGCACGGACGGAGTACGTGCCGAATTTGTAGATTGATTGTGGGGTCAGTCCAAGGTGTCCTTGGACTGGGATGCCAGCGCTGACTATTCGCTCAATGGATTCTGCTACTTCTGCGCCGCCCTCGAGTTTGACTGCGTGTCCGCCGGATTCCTTCATGATGCGGATTGCACTGTCGAGAGCAGTCTTTGAGTCTCCTTGGTAACT
>JAQXEV010000020.1 GCA_029250665.1 Candidatus Thalassarchaeaceae archaeon
ATTTTCGAGGACAGTGGGACGCTATTCCTTGAGGATTCTAAGCAGGATGGTCGTCGACTCGATTTCGAATTCAGGGATGAGGATGTTATTGTGCGTGAGTTGAACGGCGAGGATTTGGTTTTGGAAGAGACTCTGGGTGAAGAAGGTGGATACGGACGAGTTCTAGAGATTCTAAAAAATGCACTAGCAAAGACCACAGAAGAGGATGAAGAGTGGTGGAGCTGACCACACTTCCGAATCAGATTATTCTTCTTCGTCCGAGCGATATCTATCACTCGAAGTAAGAGCGAGGACACCTCCCAGCATGATGAGTCCCCATCCGGTCCAGACGAGATGCGAACCTTGCAAATCATGGACTGTGACGCGTATTTCGGAGACCTCGTCTGTCTCTCCTTGCATCATCGAAGTAAGGCTGATTTCGGCCTGCTGCTGATCCAAAATGAAGATTAAATCCCCGCTCGGGCGAATCATCCGATCAACCTCCGAGCGCGTCGTTTGCCAGCCAAATCGAAGAATTCCGGGGGTAACTTCGTCAATCTTCTCCCCATCACACGTGACCTCGATGACGAAGCCAGCGAAGCCATTGCCAATGTTGTATTCGTAATCGGGGTCGTCCTCCGCTAACAGGACTGTTTCGCGGAAGGTGAATTCGTAGCCATTGAACTCGACCGCGTTGTCTTTCTCAAGGGTGATCAGATGGCTCGGATCTGCGCGGTCGACCAATGTGGTTGTCAGCACATGGCCAAGCAATAGTAAGATGATTCCGAGGTGGGCAAGGTGTGAGCCAAAGAGACGTAGTCGGGCTGCATTTGAGGGCGCGGTTGGTCCGTCTTTGCGTAGGTGAGGGACGACTTTGCGTGCTGTGTCATAGGTGAGTTTCGCCGTCGGTGGGATAGCGATTACCAGCCAGGTCAGCAAGAACATCGCGAGGGCCCCACGCGAGATTGTATCGGTGAGCATCAGCGTGGGGTCGCCAGGTAGGCTGAAGCTCTCTGCTGACCATGCCAGACCCAGCGATACAGCGAGTGTTGTTAGCATCAGAGCGTTGCCTCTCCGAGCGTCGACTGACTTACCCCAGGCATAGACAGTGAGAGCGAGGATTACGATGGCAAGGATTGGTGCACCGTAGAATTCGTGGGCTGCAAGGCTGGTGCCATCGATTTCTGCAGTCAAGAGAAGCCAGGTCAGAGTGAGGAAGGCTGCGGCTGCGAACCATGGAATCGTGCGGGCGAGCTTCATCCTCACTCGCGTGTCACTGAACACAAGGGACAGTGGGGCTTCTTCTTCAGAAGTTGAGAGAAGCCATGGAGCGAGGAATAGGAGCATTCCAACGACCGCTTGGGCTAGCGTTGCCGTCCATGACCAACTGGCGAATAGCATTAGGAACACGCCACCGAAGACGTATGCTGTTGGTGGCTTCTCGGCTTCACCGCTGACAAGTAGGAACATCATGGCGGTGCCGACAAGAGTCACTGCGGTCGAGCCAATCCAGACACCGAGGGCAGTGGTTGAGAGAAGGAGAACCACGGCTTGGCTGCGACTGTTATTGAGGAGGCTCTCAGTGCCACGATTAACGAGGAATTGGCGCTGCTGGCGAGCAAGCCAAATAACCGCTGCGATACACAGCGCTAGCATCAGAAGCGAGTAGACTGCGACCTCGATTCCAGCCGCTCCATCATCGAATAATTGTACGATACGAAAGTAGGGATCATCGTATTGGCGGGCCTCCTCATTTCCAACGAAAGAATGCACGGAGGCCCAGACTCCATTGGCGCGCGTAACTAACGTCGCGTGGATAGCCAGCGCGCCAGCAATCATGCCGAGCGCGGGTGAAGCAACGATGGCCGAATCGCGCTGAGAATCGGTTCGCGCGCGAGCGTGTACAATCATTAGGAGTGCAAACCAAGGCAGAATCGAACCTGTCTCGACTGGGTCCCAAGCCCAGTAACCTCCCCAGTCGAGTACCGTGTAAGCCCACAATCCTCCAAGTCCGATTCCAACCGCACCCATCAGGAATCCAGCACGAGCCCAGTGCAACTGAGCCTCGTGCACAGACCGCGCGTCGCGCCCGTCAATCAGACCAGCGACCGCGACACTTGCAACCGCCAAACAAAGCGAATAATAAGCAAAAACAACCGGCGGGTGGATGACCATCAAATCCGTTTGTAAAAGCGGATTGAGAGTTCCACCCCAGCCGCTTGAGGCGGCAAAAGGAGAAAGAATCCAAGCAACCACCAAAATTGCAGCAGTCATCCCATGCATCAACCGAACTTCGCTTGGGTTCGATGCATTGCGCCCCGACATAAACCAAGTAACAACGCCCATCAGGGCGCTCCACAACAGTAGCGGACCTGCGCGCCCACCCCAAACAGCAGACACACGATACAGCAGCGGTAACTCTGCCCCGCCATATCGTGAAACCAAATCGAGCGACTCAAGATCGAAGACGAAAGCCGTAGTCAGGAATATCATCGGCGCGATTTGAGCGGCCATCGTCACGTGTCGAGCCAACGGCTCGCCCGCAGGTATTCTAGTGAAGCACCAAAGCAGACTGGAACCGACCGCGAGAAACATCAGCAGAGTGCCGACGGTCGGTAAAATCTCCATCACCAACCGTAGAATTTAGCCCGCGAGTAGCCGAAGGAAAGCATCGCTGGAATGATGCGCTTCGTGTAGAGGCTAGGGCGGCGGAAGAGTATTCGAAGGCACACGGCGAGTTTACCATGAGGGCCCATATCACTCATTTCGTCCGGGAAACAGCGGGCCATCAAAGACATGTCATCATCGCTCAAATCAAACAAAGCAGACTTCCCTTGCAAAATCTTCCCATAGGGCGGGAACTCGTCACTCCACAACTTCTGATAACGCGACATTTTGGCTGCTGAAAGGTCGCCGGATGCGATTTGCTCGGCGGCAACTGAAGCGGCGAAGGTGGCTGATTTCAGGGCAAGGTGAGAGCCACCTTCGAACAACGGGGATGTGAAGCCAGCGGCGTCACCTACCAACATGAGACCGTCGTCGTAAGTTAGTTCGTAAGGTCCGGAAATCGGAATGGTTCCCCCGAATGCTGGGTTGCCCTTCTCCTTCCAAGGCGGAGGTACCTGTTCGAGATCTTTGAAGTGGGTAATTTCGATGAATTCGTCGAGGGCTTTCTTGGTTCGGGGCTTGTCTTCTGTAACTAAGCCGACATTTGCTCGACCATCGCACTTCGGAATCATCCAGAGGTAGCCCTTTTCGGCGTACTCCGGCCAGATGTAGAAGTCGAGGTAATCGTCAGTTGGAACCTCCAACATTTCGTATTGCATACCTGCGATTACCTTCCCTCGCGGATTGAGATCGAGTATGCGCGAGGTAGCTCCAGCAACGCCGGATGCGTCTATTACGACCTTGGCTTGAATTGGGAATTGGTCTCCATTGCCATCGCACAACCAACTGGTGAAATTGCCAGAGTCATCGTACTGCTTCTCCATGCTGCGGAGTTTGTGTGAAAGGTGAAGCTGGGCGCCTTCGGCGACCGCTTCGTCAGCAATCCAACGCTCGAAGAGGTGCTTTTCGAGGACATATCCCTCCTCTGTGAGTTTCTTCGCGGTGCCGTCGGGGAAGATTACGCGAATACCATGGACGCGTTTGCTGATGACGTGAGGTGGCAGATCAAGATTGAGATTATCGCAGGCGATATCGGAGATACATTCGCCGCAGTGAACGGGTGTTCCAATGGCCGAGTGATCCTCTATCAGCATGACATCGAGACCCTTGCGAGCGCTGTGTAGCGCGGCATTGCCACCACCTGGTCCGGCCCCAACAACCAGCACGTCGCACGTCGTGATGTCTGGGGCCATGATGATGGGCGTTACGCATTAGGCCATGAAACCGTCGGCTGCGCTATCTATGATAGCGTGACGAACATATTGAACGATGAATCGCCACGCGGTACCATGGCATGGCACAGGCTCTCGCGCTACCTGGACGCATTGGAGGGTGCAGGAGAGCTTCATCGCGTGGCCGAACCCATTGATTGTCACCTTGAGGCTGCGACCATCGCTGACAAGTTAGTGAAGCGCGGCGGGCCGTCTGTAATCTTCGAGCAACCACGGCTCCACGATGGTTCGATTTCGGAATTTCCACTGGCGATGAATCTGTTTGGAACACGCCAGCGCACCAATCGTGCGCTCGGCGTTGAAGAGCCGAATCAGATCGGTGAGCGCATGGTCGAATTGATGAAACCGGATATCGGAGGTATATTGCGCGCGCCTTGGAAGGGGATTCCACTGGCGCTGCGCGGAATGGCGATGGCTCCGAAGAGGGTTCGGAAAGGTGCCTGTCAGCAAGTCAGAATGGCTGAACCAGACCTCACCCGTTTGCCTATTCCTACCACTTGGCCTGAGGACGGTGGCCCATTCATCACACTACCATTGGTGGTTACAGCGGACCCAGAAACGGGGGCGCACAACATGGGGATGTACCGAGGGCAAATCTTCGGTCCGAAAGAGGTTGGACTGCATTGGCAGAGCCACAAACATGGGGCTGACCACGCTGCGGGAGTAGGCGACGGAAGGATGCCTGTAGCAATCTGTATCGGTGGCCCTCCTGAGTTGATTTTCTCAGCGATCTCCCCCCTGCCAGACAACCTCTCAGAGTACGAGTTCGCTGGATTACTCGGCGGTAAGCGCCTGCGATTGACCAAGTGCCTGACCAATGACTTACTCGTTCCTGCGGAGGCCGACTTCGTCATCGAGGGTTACACAATCCCCTCTGAGACGCGTACTGAAGGCCCATTCGGAGACCACTTTGGATACTATTCTCTCAAGGATGAATTCCCTGTGCTTCATGTGACTGCGATTACCCACCGACGCAACGCGGTGCTTCCAGCAACCATCGTCGGACTACCGCCGATGGAGGACGGATATCTTGGCGAAGGGGTCGGAGATGCATTCCTTCCCGTGCTCAAATTCCAGCACCGCGATGTCGTCGACCTCTTCCTTCCACTCGAAACTGGATTCCACAATCTCGCTGTCGTCGCGAGCAAGCACCGATACCCGCGACAAGCCCGCAAGACCGCATTAGGACTGCTCGGCGCGGGCCAGATGATGTTCCTCAAATCGATTGTCGCTTGTGATCCGGACCACCCGGTAAAGGATCTCGACGCTCTGCTCGACGCTCTCAATTCCAAAGTCAGCATCGCCCACGACATACAGATTCTCGACGGTCAAGTCGCAGATACTCTAGCCCACTCATCGCCTTGGCAAGATGTCCACTCGAAGGTGATTATCGATGCCTCAAGCCCTGTTACCAGCGACCCTATCTCTGGGCTTGTACTCCCTCCTGGACCAGGGGAATCATTTGCTGAAAAGGTAAGCCTAGTTGATGGAGTAAGTTCAGTCAGAATGTTGCGTCCTTCGATGATGGTAGTAACCACTCACATTCAGGGAGGTCCGAGTCCTGAGGCTTCGATGGAGAATGTCAACGAAGAGACTGCGGCTGCACAACGCGCGCATATAGCAAACTTACGTGATGAGATTTGGTCACTTGAGGGAGGCGAAAACCTACGCTGGCTATTCATCACTGATGATGATGCGGACTTATCAGATGAGGATTGGAAGAGACGATTATTGTGGCAGTTATTCTGTAGATTCGATGTTGCGCGAGACCTGCATTTTGATGATGAGAAAACTCGCCTCGCTTGGGACGCCACGGCACCTATTCCATCCAACAATGGGCCACTTCCAGTCAGACGTTGGCCTGCTGTGACGCTTCACGATCCTATTGTTGAGGCTAAAGTCAACGCATGGATGGATAAGGAGGGTCTTTGATGGGGATGAAAGATATTCTTTCGTTCATCAAAGTTGAACACACACTTTTCTCTCTCCCCTTTGTCTTCATTGGATATGTTCTTGCACACAACCAATTCATGCACGAACTTTCTTCACAGAAGTTTGGAATTGACATTCTTTGGATTCTAATTGCAGCAGTTGGAGCTCGTGGCCTTGCAATGACTCTGAATCGAATTATAGATCGAGACATTGATGCTGCTAATCCTCGAACCGAAAACCGCCATCTAGTATCTGGGGCGATGTCGATGAATACCGCTTGGACTCTTTCAGCAATCTTTCTCGGAATGCTATTATTTGGTGCATGGCAACTCAACGAAGTTGCACTGATGATGGCTTGGCTCCCAGTCCTAGTTTTCGTCATCTACCCTTACACAAAGCGCTACACATGGTTGTGCCACTTTTGGCTAGGTCTTTGTCTCGCACTTGGACCAGCAGGAGCATGGTTTGCAGTTACAGCGGACGTACATGGGTGGGGAGCAATCACAGACTTCTACTGGTTTCCTGAAGTATTCTTCATATCTTTAGGAGTGACATTGTGGATTGCTGCCTTTGACATCAATTATGCAAGAATGGATGTCGAGAGTGACCGAGAAAGTGGCATCCATTCTTTCCCTTCTCGATTTAGTGAGGCCGCTACAACTAGGACTTCTGTACAACTCACTTTACTGTGGTTCGCTTGCTTCGCCATTTCCAACCCAATGGATGAGATTTGGTTTCTTGCTGCAGCAGGTCTGATGTCCGCACTGAATATTGCAGTCATTATCGCTCGCGAGAAATTGGCGGACTTCCAAACTACTCTATTCCGTGTATCAATGCTTACTGGGTGGGTTCTTCTAGTAGCTATCATGATGATTGAACCATCCAGTGATGGATTGTTCGATTGAGGTGATACGATGTTTGTGCTACATTCTGATTACGGCACCGCTGGAGACCAAGAGCAAGCGATTAATTCACTCATGGAACAAATCGAAGCAAATCAGGAACGCTGTGTTCTGATGGGAGTGACTGGCTCCGGCAAAACCTTCGCCATGGCAAATATCATTGAAAGACTGGGCATTCCAACATTGATTCTCTCACACAATAAGACCCTTGCACGGCAGTTGTGGCAAGAGATGAGTGAGTTGTTTCCAAAGAATGCTGTTGAGTATTTCGTCAGTTATTACGACTATTACCAACCAGAGGCCTATCTACCGAATCGCGATCTCTACATCGACAAGGAATTGCAGATGAATGAGCGAATTGAGCAGGAGCGATTCTCTACTGTCGCAAGCCTAGTCACCCGCCCCGACGTAATCACGGTGGGCACGGTCAGTGCCATCTACGGTCTCAACCCTCCCGAGGCATTTCAGGAGTCTTACTTGCATCTCGAGGTGGGAGATTCACGACAGCCGCAGGAAATCATGCGTGTGCTGGTCGAGATGCAATATCGGCGGACCACGAGCGATATCACGCGAGGGGATGTCCGGCTTCGTGGAGAAGTGCTTGATGTTTGGATGCCCAGCCGAGATGACCCAATTCGGATTCAATTCGGCTGGGATGGCATCGAGAAGATCACCGTTTGTGAGGCTGTTTCTTGGGAGCCTCTCGATGATTTTGAGGAAGCTTGGATTCACCCCAGGAAATTCTACATGACCGGGGAAGAGAGGTTCTTGCAGGCGATTGAGGATATCGAGGCTGAATTAGACGAGCGAATCGATTTCTTTGTTGCTGAAGGGAGAGATTTGGAGGCTCATCGCATCGAGCAGCGAACTAAGTTTGACCTTGAGATGCTACGTGAGACAGGGTCATGCAAAGGTGTCGAGAATTACTCGATGCACTTCGATGGTAGGTCTGAGGGTGAGCGCCCTTACTGCCTGCTGGACTTCTACCGTTTTTGTGCTGAGAATTTTCATGGTGGCGCCGACAAATTTCTCGTCATAATGGACGAGAGCCACGTCACTTTGCCTCAAGTTGGTGGAATGTTTGGGGGCGATTGGTCACGCAAGGCCAACCTTGTAGAGTACGGATTCCGACTGCGAAGTGCACACGACAATCGCCCGTTGAAAATCGCGGAATTCCAGCAATTGATTCCTCAGATGATGTATGTCAGCGCGACTCCTGGTGAGAGGGAATTACGCCATTTGGCTGAAGTCGTTGGTCGGCCGGTGCACGATGGATTGCTTCATGCGCCAGCGGGTGGAGGTCGTGGTAAGCCAGACGTAGACAAGAAACTCGGACGATTCGCGATGGAAGAAATTCTCAGTGAACTGCCCGAAGCCGTGAGGATGGAAATTAGGCCAACAGGTTTGCTCGACCCAAAGGTCGAGATTCGTCCGACGAAAGGGCAAATCGACGATTTACTCAGCGAAATAAATCGCTGTGTTGAGCAGAATGAGCGAATACTCGTGACCGTGATGACCATAAAATTTGCAGAGGAGGTCGCGGAATATCTGCTCAAAATGAATGTAAAGGCGCATTATCTGCACTCGGAGATTGACACGATTGAGCGTACCGAGATTATCAAAGCGCTTCGTATTGGACACATCGATGTCATCGTTGGAATCAATCTACTGAGGGAAGGTTTGGACATTCCAGAAGTGTCGCTGGTCGCTATCTTCGATGCCGAACGTGAGGGATTCCTGCGCAACGAGCGATCGCTGCTGCAGACAATTGGACGCGCCAGCAGAAATGAGAATGGGCGAGTGATTCTCTACGCCGATAAGGTCTCACCATCGATGGAGGCGGCGATTAAGCAAACCGACGCTCGAAGGGCGCGTCAAGAAGAATTCAATGTGGCGAATGGAATAACTCCGCGCACCATCCACAAGGCGCTTCCAGTGATGGGTGCGGAGGTCGATGATCTGCTAGCTGGCGCAGCCGGCAAAGGTCGAGGTGGTGGCCGCCGGCTGGTAGCACGCAAGCCCGGAACCAAGGGGTTAGATGGCATTGTCAAGAAGTTCGGGCTTGGTTCGGGAGCGTGGAATTCAACAGATTCAGTACTCGAAAATATTAGTCAGCCCGATTGGGTAAATGCAGCTAATGATGCTATGGCTGAAGCACCAAAAGCCACGACTGAAGGTGCTACTGCTGATGAGGGTGACCGAGCGAAACTCATCGCGCGACTCGAGAAAGAGATGAAACAAGCCGCCGCTCGATTGGAATTTGAGCGCGCAGCTGCACTACGCGATCGCATTTACCAGATTCAAACGGCTGAATGATTGACTTTCATCGTGCGGAATGAGGCCACTCTCCTTTCGGCGACTTGAATACGAAAGAGCGAGCCGACCGGTCCGTGACATCCTATTCGCGTGACGACTTTACGGCGCCGGTCGAGGATTACGACTTCGCCGCAATCGACACCCCACGCTCACTCATCGACCAGATGGCGCGTGCTGGTGGATTCACCGCAACCAAGCTCGCGCACGCGCGTGACATTTTGGGTTCCTCGATGGAGAAAACCGAGGAGGAGGGGGTGTTGAATTGGTTGTCTTTCCCAGCCTGCCTGTGTGCGACGGGGACTCGAGGGTTCTTTCTCGAAGCGGTCAAGCGCAAGTCGTTCAACGTCATCATCACCACCTGCGGAACGCTCGATCATGACATAGCGCGGACCTTCCAAGACTACTTTCATGGTGATTTCAACCTCGACGATATCGCGCTCGGGGAAGAGGGTCTCAACCGCTTGGGTAATGTCATAGTGCCCAACGAATGCTATGGCGAGATTCTCGAAAATATCGTTCTACCTTGGTTAGAAGAAATCGAGGAAGAGCGGTCTGCCGCACAGCCCGACAATACTTGGTTGGGATTCGGCTCAGTCGAACTCTGCTGGGCAATGGGCGACCGTATCGAAGACGAGACTTCGCTTCTACACTGGGTTGCCAAGCACCGAATCCCAATGGTCATCCCAGGACTTTCCGATGGCTCGATCGGCGCTCAGCTCTTCATGCACCGTCAGAAGAATCCCAATTTTATGGTCGATTTCCTAGCAGACGAACAGATTCTCTCAGACCTAACTTGGACTGCTAAGGAGAGCCATGCTCTGATGGTTGGCGGCGGCATCTCAAAGCATCACGTCATTTGGTGGAATCAGTATCGTGATGGATTAGACTCTGCGGTTGGCATCACTACCGCGCCTGAACACGATGGTTCACTCTCAGGCGCGCGCCTCAAAGAAGCAATTTCGTGGGGTAAGATTCGCCCTGAGGCCCCACATGTAGTTGTGGAAGGAGATGCAAGTGTTTTGTTGCCACTTCTAGGCGCTGACCTCTTCGCCGAATAGTCCAAATTGCTTGAAACGGCGATTCGCAAAAGGTCTGATTTATTCCCTGACGGGGTGTCTTTTTACCATTGCAGAAATATACCCATATAGCTCTAAAAATCAACATTTTAAGGTGATTTCCGAAGAAGAAATCAATGTTTCGACAAAACAAGTGACGGAGTATTGCTTAAGAGTCGTCGCGGATGGGGGCAGCGTTATGTCTGTTGAGGCAATGTTACAGAACATGATTGATGAGTTGAATGACACCCTGAAAGATGCTGCGAAGCATGACAAGGGTGTGAACGCTGCTGGAACACGTGTCCGCAAGACTATGCAGGGCATCAAGTCAGCAGCTCAGGATGTGCGCAAGCAGGTCCAGTCTGACCGTTCCTGAATCGGTTCTGAACCAATCTAGCAAATCTCACGGACATCCGTGTGAGGTCACTCGCCCTGCGTGTGAGCGAAGAGTTCCATCAACCCGACGCGCATTGCTGTTAGTGGGCGCCATCCTTCCTCTCGGCCCGCGGATAGCATCGCTTCGTGCAGCGGGCCGAGGTTCGGCCGCTCGACCGGTTTGTCGATTTGTTTCGCTGCCGGACTGGGAACATTGGCCAACGACTCGATAGTATGAGTCAGGTTGAGTGCATTGGTGTAGCGCCTCCAGAGCAGATTCATTTCTCCGAGAACTGCATCGGCGCTCCAGGCTCGTCGACCAGCGAGGTCGATGACACCCTGCGTCATGGCATCAGCGTCGACAAGCGCGATCAGAGTAATCGCATCCGCCGCGTCGCGAATATGTACCCAGTGACGCGCTTCGATGTCTGGCGGGGCAATTCCTTCGGATCCTTCCCTCACCCATGCGACCCAATCGTTGAGGACATCGCTGCCCCAACCGACCACACCCTCGGGCACCAAGATGTCATGAACCCTGACAATGATGTCTGCTATGGGATTCTCTAGAGAATTGTGAATCACTGCAATATCTGCCGGCGGCGAAGCGGTGTGGGAAGAATTCCCAAGAGAGATTGTTAATTCTGCGTCTTCGCGCTTCTCAGTGAGAGTGGCGCCAGCCCGCTCAAGCCGGTCAGCGATTGCCGTATACACAGCATCAACCTCACCTCGCAGATGAACGACCTTCGACATTGAGCAAGCGTGAAGGCTGACACTCATGGTTCTGATGGCGAGGAAGCTGCAGAAAATTCAGCGCACCGCGCTAGGCAATTTATCTAATCAAGCAGTAACAACAGCGGCCTGCTCGAGTCCAATGAAATGGTCAAGACAATCCTTGACGATTGAGACAATCAAATCGATCTCTGCACTCGTCAGCCCAAAGTGCGGTGTGAATCTTAGCGCATTCTTGCCACCATGAATCACCCCGAGTCCCTGTTCGCGGCACCACTCTTCGACTCCGCCAAATCCGACGACTGGGAATCGATCTTTATCCAACTCTGCGCATAGCAGCAGCCCAGTTCCCTGAACTAATGTAACGCAATCTGGATATTCGGCCTGCAGCTCCTTCAATTTCGCTACAAATTCCACACCCGCGTCTCGGATGTTTTGCCGCATCGCGGGTGTGACCCTATTGAGAACGGCAACAGCCGTCTCAAGAGCGCGAGGATTAGTCGTCATCGTATTGCCATAAACTCCGACGACATACAATCCCGCCGCGCGCTCACTCAATCCAATCACAGACAACGGAAATTGTCCCGCATTGAGGGCCTTTGACCAAGTCTCGAGGTCCGGTTCTTCAGCGTCTTGGAATCCAGGATAATCGACGACCGAGAGACATCCCTGTCCGCGTAATCCAGCCTGAATTGAATCGACAAGAAGCAGTGAGCCATGTGCCTTCGTAAGCCTGCGAGCCTCGTCGTAAAACTCTCGCGAAATACACGATCCAGGACTACCTTCTCCCTGCACAGGCTCCATCGCCATCATCTCGATGAAGAATCCCTCGTCGTCAGCGCGGGCGAAAATAGATCTCAGTCCTTCAACATCATTCTGCTCGACGGTGAGGATGTGTTCACGATCTCGGAATGAGGCGAGATTTGCGTTGTATGGATCCTTACATGAATCCGATATTGAGGCCGGCCGCTGAGTGCGGCCGTGAAATGATTGTTTCAGTGAAAGGAGTTTGATCGGTTTGCCTTCATGGCGACCCCCGGGTCCAGTCAACTGATTCGCGTTGACATCAGCTATCCTCATTCCAATTGTTACTGATTCAGAACCACTGTTGAGGCAGACAAAGCGTGAGAATGGGCAACCACCACGCGTGTGCCCAATTTCTTTTCGGAGCGCATCGGCTAATCGCTTCTGGCTGAAAGAAGGAGTCATGACATTCGCCATTACCCAATTCTTTCCCATCGCTTGCATGATTGGGTCGGGCCCGTGGCCGCCACCGAGCATGCCGTATCCACCGTTATCATGGAGAACACGGCCGTGAGCAGTGATGATCCATGGACCGCGGGCTGCGATGGGAATGTACGGATTAACTGTCTCTGGTTTGTAGAAATTGACGTAATCTTCCTGTAGTTTCTCGACGAGTTCGGATTCGTTGAGCATCAATGTAGCTGCGCCGACCTCGGCGCGCAGAGAAATATGTGCTTCGTGAGCCTCTGCGATGGCACGAGAGAGCGTTGTGTCTCGCGTTGCAAAATCAGCGATAACGGAATCCGATAGGCCGACCGTGCGAGGTGTTCCTGAGTGTGAACGGATGTCAGCGAGGAGATCGGCTGAGGAGGTCACGAAAAGCCGAATAGGCGGATGCACATGAACGTTCTCCGATTTCTGATTCCTGTATTCCGGAATCGCAATTCAGTTCTCAGCCTCGACGTAGAAGCAGTATCGGCCGATCTCGTTGAGATTTCCTAGGCCAATCTAACCTCTATGGAATCCGTCAGAATAGAAGTTCTGATAATCACTCAAAAAATCAAACTCACTTCAGTTTTCCAATTGAAATTTTCATTTTAGATTGAATTTTTCAATTGGATTATCAGTCTTGATTAACCGATAGTATAAGGGCTGATGAGCAGAACACAGCATGGGACAAGCACAGGGGATGCACTAACCCAGCCGAACGAGGGAACGAAATGAGCGAAGAATACAGGATCCAAGAATTACTACAGAGAGAAGTGTACGTTGGCGAGACTCTCGTCGGAATCATCACCGGAGAGAGATCTCATCCGCGCGATGAATTTGTCAGATCTATGAGGCTCGAGGTCGTCGACGACGTTGCTGGCGATTACATGCGCAAACCCGCTGGCGCAGCCCCACTATCGAAGGAGCTGATACACAGCATTCGACCAGATGGTGGTGTCAAACTTTCCAAATCGATGCGAGAACTCCAGCGTCGTTGGCGCAATACAATACGCATCGACGAACAATTGTGGGCGCCCGACGAACTTGTAGACAGAGCGGTCATGGACAATGATGGCGTCGATATAGGGAATGTTGCGGGATTTGTGAAAGTGAAGCGGACCTACCGCGGGATACTCGTCAATACACATTCGGCACTTCGCCGAAAGTTTGACCTGCCCGATACGCTGATTATTCCAGTCAAACAACTCGCCAGGACAACTGCCTTCCTCGATGAGTTAATCCTTCGCTGCAAAGTTCATCGCTTGATCACTTTGCCAAGCTATCTCGCGCTGAATGGTGACGAGACACTCGAAAATTGATTCATTCGAATTAATTTCACGGGGCCTCTCAACAGACCCATTCAGACCCACGATTACATCACCCGATGGAAGGAGAAGTGGTGGGCATGACAGGATTTGAACCTGTGACCTCCCGGTTATCAGCCGGGTGCTCCAGCCAAACTAAGCTACACGCCCTTGAGCAGACCCGCCGAGAGGCGTTCCCATTTTGAAGGTGCCCATCGGCTCTTCGGCGGGTATGGCAGGCCATCGGAGAAGTCATGAAGGACTCACCACTCGCGAGAAGCACTCATGCCGGTTTTGAGTGGTTCCTCAGGCCGAGCGATAGCAGAGTCTTTGGCTCCATTGCTAGGGATGGAATCGGTTGATTTGATCAGCCGACGCTTTCCAGATGGTGAGGGCTATGTGCGCGTGCCATCTGAGTCCATAGAATCGGTGCGCAGCGAGCCTGTCGTGCTAGTCTCAAACACCTATCCAGACTCGGGTGTTCTCGAGACGATTCTGCTGCTCGAAGCCATCGCTTCGGTTCGCAGAGGAGACCTCTCGAACTACAAAGGAGAGGAGCCACAGAGTCTGCCTGACGTCGGCTCCGGCGTATTCCTCGCGATTCCATACTTCGGTTACTCCCGCCAGGACAAGCGATTCTCGCCTGGCGAGGCTGTAAGCGCGCGTGTAATTGGAGAAATGCTCGCGCGCTGTTGCGACGGTATCGCCATACTAGACCTCCACGCGCCAGAAGTCCTCGAGGGACTCGATGTTCCTGTCGAGTTCGTCAGCGCGATGTCGGAGGTCGCCGAGCGATTGACGAACGAAGTTCAACCTGACTTCATCCTCAGCCCAGACAAAGGCGCAATCGCTCGCGCCACCGAGGTAGCAAATCTGATGGGTTGTGAATTCAGCTACCTCGAAAAGACTCGAATCGATGCTCACACCATTGAACACACACCAAAAGACCTCGATGTCGACGGTAAAATCGTCGCCATCGTCGACGACATGATCAGTACCGGCGGAACGATCTGTCGGGCGAGTGACGCGCTCCGCCGACAAGGTGCAACAGCAGTCCACGCCGCCTGCACCCACGGATTATTCACTGCAGGCGCAATATCAAGACTAGCAAATCACGTGGACGGCGTCCACAGTTCGGACTCCCTTCCTAACCCGAGAGCCGTGGTCAGTTCTGCCCCTGCTCTCGCCCGTGGTCTGCGAAATCTAATGTCTTGAAACCCCTACACTGCGGACTAATTTCAACACAATTTAACTCGCCATCAATAAGTAAACCCTCAAGCGGATTACCCCTCATATTTACCATAGGTAATCCGCTGCGTTTATATCGGCCACGCCGTGCGCCGGACTACCCAACATGAGGAGTGAATCCAATGAGTGTACACATAGCATACGAGACCCCAAAGGACGTACAAGAGCAAGTCTACGAGATGGTGAAGACCCTAGGCAAAGACGGACGAGGCGCACTGAAGAAGGGCGCTAACGAGGTCACAAAGGCTGCAGAACGCGGCACTGCTCAGATGGTCGTCATGGCAGAGAACGTCAATCCTGGCGAACTTCTGGCCCACATCCCAATGATCTGCAAAGAGAAAGAAATCCCATTCATCTATGTCGAGGACCAAGCTTACCTCGCTGAGGCTGCTGGAATGCCAACAGGAACCCGCACCGCAGCCATCGCCGTGATGGATGTCAGTAAGGACGGCGCTGACCGCTTCAAAGAAGTCAAGGGCCACTTCGAGACCCTTTCCGCTTGAACACAACTGAATCGGAAGATACGGAGGAAATGAAATGGTAGAAGTCGATGCATGGCCCGCAGAGGTCGTCGAGATCGTCGGTCGAACCGGTATGACTGGTGAGGCGACTCAGGTCAAGGTTCGCGTGAACGACGCGAAGAACCCACGCGATATTGGTCGCATCATTACTCGCAACGTAGTCGGCCCGATTAGGGTTGGAGATGTTTTGATGCTGAAGGACACGGGCCGTGAGGCGCGTCGACTCAGCGCACGATGAGGTGATTGGATATGCCAGAGCGTAGAGTATGCAGCTTCACCCATGAGGAAATCGAGCCTGGTACCGGCATGATGTTCGTCAAGCGCGACGGCACCACGTTCTGGTTCAAGGATTCGAAGGCACGCAAGAACCACTTGAAGCTGAAGCGCAATCCGCGCAGGCTGAAGTGGACCCGTCGCTACGAAAAGGGCGGAATAAATTAGACAACTCAGTCTGTCTACTATCGACGAATATTACCGTCGTTTAGGTAATAGGCGCGAAGTGACTCGGTCAATCCCGAGGCTCAAAGATGACTGATGACAACGATTCCAAAAAACAAGGCTTCGGTACAAAGGCAGTCCATGCTGGAGAGGTGCACGACCCCTCGGGTTCGCACATCAATCCAATTCACCAAACATCGACCTTTGTTTTCGAGAATTCAGAGGCGATTGAGAGCTGGGGTCGAGGCGAGAGCGAGGCTTACATCTACACCCGTGGGAACAACCCCACGATGGAGGTTCTAGCCAAGAAAATCTCAGCGCTCGAAGGCTATGGCATGGATAATGCGGATGAAGTCTCGGCTATTCTTTTCGGATCTGGAATGGCCGCGATAAACGCCGCATTGCTCAGTATTTGTCAGACCGGCGACCATATCATCACGCAGCAGGTTTTGTACGGCTCAACCGATCATTTGTTGAGTGCTGACTTCCCAAAAATCGGCATCTCTCACTCACGCGTTCCACGTCTTGAGCCGGCTGGATTAGAGGCTGAATTAGCCAAGCACCCGAATACCAAGGCAGTTTATCTCGAGAGCCCGGCTAACCCGACGATGACCATCATCGATATTGCGCAAACTGTCGAAATCGCCCACGCGCACGGGGCCAAGGTCGTCGTCGACAATACATTCGCCTCACCAGCACTACAGCGACCACTTTCATTCGGAGCTGATGCTGTGGTTCACAGTACTACGAAGTACATCAACGGCCATGGAACGGTCATCGGTGGAGTTGTGGTCAGCGCTGACCGACAGTGGATCGAAGAAGGTCCGTGGATGAAGCAGCGATATTTGGGGGCAGCAGTACCGAGCCCATTCGATTGTTGGTTGACCAATATCGGACTCAAGACACTATCAATTCGAATGCGCCAGCACTGCGCCAATGCGCGGGCAGTTGCTGAATTCCTCGATGCTCACCCAAAGGTCAAGATGACCTTCTGGCCGGGTTTAGAGAGTCATCACGGACACGAAGTGGCGGCTCGTCAGATGGACGATTTCGGGGCGATGATCTCCATCGAAATCGGTAGTTATGAGGGAGCGGGGCAATTCATGGATGGTTTGAGAATGTGTGGTTTGGGAGTTAGCTTGGGTAATGTCGACACCTTGGTTCAGCACCCAGCGTCGATGACACATCGATTGGTGTCGGATGAGGACAAGGCAAAGTCTGGAATCACACCTGGCATGGTCCGCCTTTCGATTGGAATAGAGGAGGCAGCGGACATCATCGCCGACCTAGAAAGAGGTCTCAACAACATCTCTTGACCGATTCACCGTGTCATAATGAAAATACCAACCAGCATACCGAGGAATGAGAGTTCCATTTGCTCGTGAACCCACCCCCATTGAATCGCCTCGAAGAAATTATCACCATACCATCCAAGTTGTTCATTAATGGATGAAATTCGTCGAGTCAGGTCGATGAAAGAAAATGCTATCAGAGTCCCACCAAGTCCCATTTTCATTGTATCATTCAAAGCACCTGTGAGGGAAAGGCCACTTCCGATGAGAATCATCAATGTCGAGACTGTGTAAATGATGGAATTGAAAGTCCAGAGGGAGAAGGGGCCATTCGAATAGAAGTAATCCAGAAACTCGAGCAAGCCGATTATTGCAGCCGGTAAGACTAGGATGAAGCAGGCTACACCGGCGGCTGCGGCAATCGGATTGACCGATTTATTCTCATGGTTATCTTGGCGGTACTCGTTCAGATTTCCTTCTATCATCAGTCCTTGAAGAGGCAGACATACCTTGAATATTCGCCCAGCATCGACGATGACAAAGCACTCAAGCGGTCGAATTTGTCCAGTCGGTACATGCAGTATGCGTGCAGGTTGGAGGGTCGAAGAGGATTTTGTCGGACGGATCAATCAAGTCAAGCAATAGGTTTGAGCTGGCTCCTTCCTGAATAGTCACAACAGAACTCGTCGAGGCTGGAAGATAATCTTCGCCAGTGCTAGCGAGGCTCAGCCGCAGCGTGTGACCGGCGGCAACCTGTACATCCATCGTGAAGAATTCCATCTTAGCGTTGATAGTCTCAAACAGAGGTAACCAAGTCTGCTCCTCAGTACCACCTTCGTGGTAACGCAAATCCATAATCGCATGACCAAGGTGGATGCACGAGCCATTCTCATTGCAATCCTCCAACACAGCGTAGATCTGCCCTCCGATGGTAGCGGTAGTGACATCAACATGCAATCGAGGCAAGCCAGCAATCCAGATATCCTCCTCTAGAGGCGCGGTCTCGTACACAGGACCGGTCGACCCAGTAGGCAGAATATTCGTAGTTCCAGCAACGTTCGTGAGCGCCCCTCCTAAGTCAAGAGCAAGTGTATTCATTCCCTCTGGTGGATAACGGTCCTCCAACCTCCACTGGCCCTGATTAGTCTGAATCTCAATCCAGAGTCCAGGCTGCTCACCTTTGTCAAGCAAGTAGAAGTCGAACCATTCGAGCAAGTCCTGCATCCAATCGAAACGCGTCATCTGTGGGTATCCTTCGCGCCCACGCCCTTCGCCAGAGCGATCAAAGTGGTAATCCGGTCGGTCAGGATAATCGTGATCCCACTGACCGAACAAGCCCTTCGCATCAATTCCAGCATCCTTCAGTTGATTAATCACTGGAACAGCCATGTGAGGGTCTACATTCCAGTCTTGCATTCCCTGAATGAGGTA
>JAQXEV010000042.1 GCA_029250665.1 Candidatus Thalassarchaeaceae archaeon
GCTCGAAAAGGGCACTCATGTTGGAATGTGGGATAAAATTACCATGGAAGATTGCCAAACTTTTGAAATTGGAGCACTTGATTCAAATGGAAATGTTTCAGCAGATGCCACTCATAATCCAACTCTATTCGTCACTGTAGATGGCGAATCTTGTCTGACTACACCTTGTAGCTTCGAATTCCATCCGAATCAGTTGATAGTCCGTGGAGCGAATAAAATTCCAAACGAATAATCACTTGATTGAATTGGATTTATTACTCACAAATACTTCGACTGGCTTGATGGCACTTGTATGCAATATAGATCAGCGCGGTATTCGCTTCCGTCGTCGTCTGGGAAACATTCTCTTAGGCATAGGATTCATCATAGGTGTCTCGTTTTTTCTCATCGACATTAATCACTTCCTCAAATGGGAGATAGCGATATTCCTGTGGCTATTACCTGCTGGTCTAATTGCCGGGGGCGCGTTCTCACTCTTCGAGTCACGGAAGGGCTGGTGCGCAGCCCGCGCACTCGGTATCCGCACCAAGATATGATGAGTGATAGTGGCGCAGACGGAGAGATTTGAACTCCCGAGTCCAAGGGACACCGGATTTCAAATCCGGCGCTATACCAGGCTAAGCGACGTCTGCAGTGTGCGGCCGTGGCGGCCGCTTTTGATGAATCTATGCGGTCGAGCCGGCCTATTCAGAGGCCGTAATTACCGGGACGGCACCAATCGGGCAGACCGGTTGCAGCATCTGGATGAGTCAGACCGATAAAGAGCACCATGATGATGATGAAGAAAGCCGGGAACAGTGCAGTCATCGTCAAAATCTTCGAATCATCATCGCCGTAAAGGTGCATGAAAATCGCAGCAATCATGATGAATTTTGGAATCGCAATTAGAGTCAATATCCAGAGGGTCACGACCTTTTCAGTCGTATCGTAGCCCGCAGCGAAGCCGGAGAGGTCCAATCCCACAGCAGCAACCTCGACTAAAGTGAGGAACATCAGACCGAAGAAATTCATCCAATAGGGGTCTTGTCCTAGAATTTTGTAATGTGCCATCATTTCACCTCAGTATAGATAGAAGAATGGGAACACCAGAACCCAGACCAGATCGACAAAGTGCCAATAGAGACCGAAGTACTCTATCGATACCGCGTTTGCAGGGGTGTACAGCCCCTTCCAAGCTTTCAGAGTCATGTATGACAGACCGATGATTCCACCAGCGACGTGCGCTCCGTGAGTTCCGGTTGTCACATAGAACAGCGAAGCTGACACCTGAATGTTAGCCACCATGTGTGCTCCTGTTGCTTCGTCGATGTAGGAGTGGTGCTGGTAGTGATCGGCGTTAATTGTGTAACCTTCACTGACAAGCGAGACGATGTCGTGCTCATGGAGTCCGATTACTGAAATCTCGGGCACGTAGAAGCCGATGAACCACTCGACCATCTTCAATGTCAGGAAGAGGATTGCGAGAAGCCATGTGCTTCCGAGGTAGCGGTAGACCTTCTTGCGGCGGACCTCGTCATCGAGGTCCGGCATCTTCGCGTAGCGTAGAGCTTGAACGATTGTGAAAGACGAGAGAATCAACGCGAAGGTGTTGATTGCTCCCGGAGCCAAGTGCCACCAGCTCGAAGCGATGAGGTGGCTTGCCGGTTCGAAGCAAGTGACTGCGACTCCTTCTTGCCAGCCGGTTGGATTGGTGACGGGGTCAAAGAGACCACGATCGAAGACAGTTCCACAGTTCTCGATACCGAGGCGGTATCGCATGTAGGTGCTGAAAAGGGATGTGAAGACCATCATCTCAGACATTAGGAAGACCCAAACGGCCACCTTGCGAACCTGAATGCCGCGGAATGGGACGCCGGTTGAGAGCGGCTCGTAGTGGCCGTCGAATGAGATATCCTGCCTCCACCAAATGACCAGCGAAAACCCAACGACCGCGAGTCCAAGAAGAATTGTTGGAATGTGTCCTGGAGTGTAAGTTCCGTATGACCAGGCCTGCGCGAGGGAGAAGAGGAAGATTGCAACACCCATGCTCAGGAAGAGCGGTGAGAACGAGTTGTGCGGAGCGCCGTGGTGCCAATCGTGTGGACCCCATGGCTGCGGAGCGTGGTGGTCATCGTCGTAACCGCTCAATTGCTCACCTCCTCATTGTCTTCAGGAACCATCAATTTGTTGAACCAGATTCCCATAACGCTCGGCTCGTGTGCGATGTGCTCGTTGGCATCCTTCAGCACTGGTAGGTTGTTCCAGTCGAAGGAAGGTGTTGGGGGCGGTGAGGATGTCATCCACTCGAATGACCAGCCGCCCCATGGGTCAGCCGGTGCCTTCTGTCCGCGCACGAGGCTGACTAGCATATTGATGACCAGAATGAAGTTCGAGAAGAAGAACAAGAAGGCGCAGACAGAGATGAAGAGGTTCCAGTCAGCTGCCCATTCTGGTAGATTGGTAAAATCATCTGTGGTGATGAAGTAAGTGTGAGTTCGGCGCGGCATGCCAACGACACCGAGGCGGTGCATTGGCCAGAAGATGCCGTTGTAGGTGACGAATGCGGTGAGGAAGTGGAGAGTTCCAAGTCTCTCATCGAGCATTCGTCCGGTCATCTTCGGATACCAGTAGTAGATTGCGGCGAAGAATCCGAAGACAGTTCCGCCGACCAACACATAGTGGAAGTGGGCGACGACGAAGTAAGTCTCGTGTAGGTGCGTGTCCATCGCAATCGATGGGAAGAACATTCCAGAGATTCCACCGAGAGTGAATGTCACGAGGAAACCTAGCGCCCACAGTGTATGCGTGCGATAGACCAGCGAGCCTCCGTGCATCGTCTTCAGCCAATTGAAGATCTTGATTCCAGTCGGAACGGCGACGAGCATGGTTGTGACCATGGTTACGAATCGAAGGCTTGGGGACATTCCCGAGGTGAACATGTGGTGTCCGTAAACGATGAACGCGACGATTCCAATGCCCGCCATTGCATAGACCATTGAGCGGTAGCCGAAGATCGAGCGGCGGGCAGAGGTTGCAAGAACTTCGGATATCACACCGAAGGCCGGCACGATAACGACGTACACCTCCGGGTGCCCAAAGTACCAGAATAGGTGACTCCACAGTAACGGATCACCGCCGGCCGCGATATCGTAGAATGCCGTCGAGATAGTTCGATCGAGATAGACTTGGATTAGACCGATACCGAAGGCAGGGATTGAGAGGAAGAGCATCAGATTGGCGACGAGGATAGACCAAGTGAACAGAGGCATCTGCATCCATCCCATCCCTTCGGCGCGCATGACAGCCATCGTGGTCAGGAAATTGATTCCAGTCAGTGTCGATGATGCTACCAGCATAATTTGGCCGGCAACCCACATCGTCACGCCTGAGTGCGCGCCTGCGCTGACCACGTAAGGTGCATATCCGGTCCAGCCGGTATCGGCTCCTTGGCCGGAGAAGACACCGGTGAAGATGAGTAAAGCAGCGAATGGTTGCAGCCAGAATGAGAGAGCGTTGATTCTCGGCAGGGCGAGGTCAGGCGCGCCAATCTGCAGCGGCACAATCCAATTGGCAAAGCCGTTGATTAGTGGCATTGCAGCGAGGAAGATCATCGTAGTGCCGTGTAGTGTGAAGAATTGGTTGTATTGATCCTGTGAGATGAAGCCCATTTCAGGACCCGCGAGTTGTAAGCGAATCATCATCGCTAGAATTCCTCCTATCCCGAGGAAGAATAGACCCTGAACGAAGTAAAGAGTTCCAATCTTCTTGTGGTCGGTGCTGGTCAACCATTCGGTAATCCATGGAGCAAGGTGCTCCCAATCGAAGGCGTCCGGATTCGTGCGGTAGAATCCGTAGAGAATGGTGATGACCAGAAGG
>JAQXEV010000045.1 GCA_029250665.1 Candidatus Thalassarchaeaceae archaeon
ATTTTCCCAACCACCGTACATACTTGTGTATCTTAGATCATTACCTTCGCTCATATTCCAGTATTCCGTATTCGAATAATCTTCGTAATTGTCTTCATCATTACAACTATGATAGTAATCTATCATGTAAGAGCAACCGAAGAAACGGTGCTGGCCTGAATATTGGATATACTCAATTGCGTATCCTTCTGGGATGTCTATAGTTAAGAATTGATAGCTGTATCCTAAACTTGCCCTGCCCAATGGAATTGGCATTGAGCCTTCACAAAGACTCCTGACGGTCGAAGTCCATGCTGCCTCATATAACAAATCAGCAATAGTGGAGTTGTAGGTTTGTTCCCACGCATTGTAGTAATTGTTACTATCTTCCCAATAATTTACTTGGTTAGATGAGCCATTTGATTGACTTCCAACGAGATAGAATACACTACATGAGAAATCGAAGGTATCAGTCCTTTCTGAATTTGTCAGGTAATCATAGTAAGTGAAAGTGTAAGTGAAATCGTTATCTTGAGGATCGGTAGGAGGGTTGTAATCGGGGAACAAATCTAATGCCGTAAATTCAAGATGTGTAACGAACATCATTCCACCTCCACTTGTTGTTCCATTGACTCCTTCTCCAAATGAGGCGCCTCCGATATTCCAGGTGTTTTCAGACTGGTCGTAATTGTTGTTTTCAACTTCCCCACCATCGACATTCGTTGTGTTGTTGAAGTTGTTATTCACAATGTCTTGATAGGTGCCATCATCAACGATGTATGTCGTATTGTTGTGGTAGTGAATCTCTTGATTTATCGTCACAGACGTGTTATTGATGAAGTCCTGAAGGTTATCATCAATCATCTCGTTTAGTATCTCCATATCTATTCCGGAAATGCCATCTCCATCCGGATCACCAGAGGTACATCCAGCAAAGGATGCGCTCAGCATCAGTAGAATCATTGGTATCGCGACTGCTCTCATTGTTTAGCAATGAAAATCGGTCTATGATAAACTTAGAGCAGGATTCAGCGCTTTCCAAATTTCTTACGTCGCGAAGAACCGGATTTTCCTTTGAATGACTTTCTTTGGGCGCGCTGCTGACGATTACCACGTGAGGGTCCCTTTGCCGTGGCTTGAGCCTCGGCCTCCTTCGCCTCCTTCATCTGACTTCGAAGCCGAAGTCCAATCGACTGAAGCACGCCCTCCTTCGACTCGGCCTTGGTCGAGCCGAGAGCGTCTTTGGCAGAAATCTCCAGCCGTCCCTCTTGGGAAGAAGGTCGTGAAGGATGGCTCGCCTCTGGCTTGCGGCGCATCCGTGTAATTCCAGTCGCGCGCGCAGCCCAAGCAACAGCTTCCAGAGTCGGATTAGCAATCGCGGCCTCCTTCGGCACACGACGCCCCTCAGATCGGCTCAACCGGGCGTCGAAATACCCAGTCCAAACCCACATCTCATCTGTGCGCGAAGCCATTGCTGTCACCCCTGCGGTAATTCGGACTCACTTGAGACGTTCGGCAATACGAAGTCGCAGAAAGTCGCAGAAGCGAATCTAGCCGAATCGGCTTGATTCCGATTTCACTCTTCGATGAGAATGCCGGAGACGACGCCATCCATACCCGGGCGCGAGGTAATTCGTACCTTGCCAGCCTCGGTATCTGCGATCGCACCCTTGGTGATGATGTTGCGTCGAACGAAGTTAGGATCAGCATCATTCTGAATGACGCTTTTTATCGTGGAGGGGGTGGTCTTGCCAGTCTTTGGGTCACTGACATTGACTGTGTTTGCTTGCATGACTCGAACGGTGGTCGAACCAGCGTGCTTTCGGTAGCCCTTGCGAATGTCCTTATCGCCAACAAAGGCGAATTGCTTCTCGCTGGAAATCTCCTTGCGGCGCTTGCCTCGGTAGCGGTTTGGTCGCTTCAAGCGTCCGCCGGTCGGCTTGCGTCGTGAGATGCCATGCCACTGTGCCATGCGCCTCGCCGACCAACCTCCCTTATTTCAATCGATTGGCAAGAGAGTAACTTCTCTGTCTGCCGACCCTACGGGTCGATGAAGCCTGATTACTCGCCCATGGCGCTGGCAGCGGCTTCGATCCGCGCCATGAGTTCGGCGTAATCTGTTACGACTGGGAACTGCGGGAATTCGTCGATTACATTCTGCGGTGGACGGAACAAAATACCAGCATGAGCTTCTGCTAACATGTTGGTGTCGTTGTATGAATCACCAATTGCAATCGTCTTGAAATTCATCGCTCGAAGACCCTCAACAGTCACTCGCTTCTGGTCTTCGAGGCGGATGCTCCAACCACTGATCATCCGCGTTTCATCGTTGATTTGCAGGTCGTGGCAGTAGAGTGTCGGGCGGTCGAGTGTGACCATCATCGGTTCGCCAAATTGGTAGAAGGTGTCGGATAGAATCAGCACTTGCCAACGCGCGCGTACGGCGTCGAGAAAGGCCTTGGCACCTGGCAATGGCTCCATCGTGGCGATGACTTGCTGGATATCGTCGATGGTGATTCCATTCTCGTTGAGAATGTCGAGCCGGTATCGCATGAGTTTGTCATAATCCGGCTCGTCCCTTGTTGTTCGTCGCAGTGCCTCGATTCCGGTCTTTTCGGCGACGTTGTGCCAGACCTCGGGCATGAGGACTCCTTCCAAGTCGAAGCAAACCACTTGCATGACTGTGGCTTCGAGTGGTTGGCTTCAACATTATTCACAAAATAATCAGGATGGTTTGTCATTCACTTAGTCGGAACCTTTCTCATTCTCTGTTTCCAAGACTTCACTGAGTGAAGGAGGAAGAGGTATTTCTGGATCAGAGCCAGTTAGCATAGCTCCTCTTCTTGTGTATGCAAGGGAGGCTAAAATTAGCAATAATGCAATTGTGAATGCAATGCCGATTCCGCCAGAGAACAATTCTGTGATTCCTTGCTTATCTATTGCATCACAAATTCCATCGTCGTCGGAATCGGTTGGCCAATCTCTATCATCCATTGGGTCTGTTCCACATTCTCCTTCATCCAAATCGCTCCAATCATCGCCATCCTTGTCGGTATCAATTGAATCGTCAATGCCATCACCATCTGTGTCTATCCAGCGATTCGAGTCCAGAGGAAATGCATCTTCAATATCCAGATATCCATCATTATCGTCGTCAGTATCTTCCTCGATTGAGCCCGTTAGACCAGTTTTGTGTTCATTGGGAAGGCCGTCACCATCTGTATCCAATCCCATAGCTGGATCTAAAGGCCAAGCATCCTGCAAATCGTCAATTCCATCGCCATCATCATCGGAATCCTCCTCAAGAGTGGTTGGACAATTTGGAATTACGAAAGAATCGGGTCTTCCATCGCCATCAGAGTCGAGATAAGCACAGGCTTCGTTAGGGAAATCATCTAGGTAATCTTCCCAATCATCGTTATCATCATCATCATCGGCATTATCTCCGATTTCATCCCTGTCATTGTCAACCCATTCACTAGAGTCGTATGGGAATTCATCTTCGACGTCCAAATAACCATCTTCATCGTCGTCATTGTCGTTGTTATCACAGATACCGTCACCGTCATTGTCGAGTGGCATAGATTCGGCATCTGTTGGAGAACGAGAGCAATCTATCTCTTCGGAATCTAACCAGCCATCATTGTCGTCATCCAAGTCTTCTGTGGCATCATTACAACCATCTCCATCATTGTCGTTTGAGGCGTCACTTGTCCACCCTTCTTGGCCATCTGCACAGAGATCTTCGGAGTTGGATACTCCATCACGATCGTAATCAGAAATTATTACACGGATTGCACTGGCATTATTTACTGGACCAAGAGTTTGACCAGCCATGGAAAAGTAGCAGTCTGCATTATTTTCACTACTGGCACAAACCTCCATAGATAATGCAACATCGCCTTGTGAATTAATTACTACACCATTGAAATGAGTGTTGCCTCTTGTGGAGGACTGAACACCTTTCATCCACTCGGTATTGCCATCTTTGTCGAGACTCATGGCCCAGCCAACACCATAGGATTGGCCATGAAATGTGCTTCCACTGATTTCTATGTCACAAGGCTGTACATTCCAACAACCTGATCCTGCGATTACGATTTCACCATTTGGCCCTGCCGCTGCTGAATGAATAAACGAATTAGCGGAATCGGTAGCATCCCACAGACCTTCCCAATTCCTTGATGTATGATTCAAAATTGCCCACCAAGCATCTGAACCTCCTGAATTATTCACGTAGTGATCACCCACTGTGAAATTCGAGGAGTAATGATTGCCACCAACGAGAATTCTATTCTCATCAATAGGAACTATGACTTGCAAGAAATCAGTTCCAAGTCCGCCAAGTTGTTCATGCCAAAGATAGGTTCCAGTGGAAGAATATTTTGCAGTAAATCCATCCTCCCTTGTTATCTCTTCATTTGGTGTAAACTTGAACGAACATGAGTCTAACCAAGTGGCGTCATGACAAACTGAACCGGCAACCATGACCCCTCCATCTTGGGTCGCGACTATTCCTTTCTGATTGATTGACCAATAACTTCCATACATGTCATGATCATTGGTTTCGCTACCTAATGTTTTGACCCAATCTATTGCTCCGGCTGAATCTAATTTAGCAAAGAAAATATCCGCCCCGCCTTTGGAAATAGGGCTATCACCTGTTCCTGAATTTAGTCTACAAGTCGAGCTGGTATCCTGACAAAATGACCCAAGAAGGAATATTTCCCCATTTGGCCCCTCATCTAAACTGTGAATGACATCATTGCCACCAGACCAAAATGCACGAGACCAAATTACATCACCATCAGAACTCATTCGGAAAACAAAGGCGTCCATGTTATTTCCTGGTGCTTCCAAAATCATCCCGCCTCCTCGAAGATAGCAATCATTGGATAGCCAACAGAATCCACCTGAGACTAACAGATCTCCATTGTCGAGCGTGATGATTTCGTCAATTCTGTCACCATATCCACTATGGAAAAGATGTGATTCAATACGGTCTCCTTCCTTATCTAAAACCGAGACATAACCTGGTGCGAAACTAAGGGTAGATTCAGTTCCTGACTCAGAGGTAATTTCACATTCCATTGTTGTGCTAAGTTCTGTATTTTGCCTACCACATAGGGTGCCTCCGAAGAAGAGGTTTCCTTCTCCATCATATGCAAGTGCGTTCACTGTGTCATAATGAGCACTTGGATCAACAAGATGAATTGGGCCTGATACGTTTGTTTGGGCACTCATATCTACCTCTGGGGGGGTCAATTTCTCCATTTCCTGAATTGCCACAGAAAGTGACATCAGGATTAGAAAACTTACTGCAAGTAAGACCTGTAGTTTTCGCATGGTTAAAATAAAAATCTCTCGTATTTTATGTTCTCGATATTGATTCAGATGTAGAATGACAAAGCAAAGCAGAAGTTTAGTGGAAAAAGTAGCACTTCTTCACTACAAATCTCTTCATATTGCCTGAAATTTTCTGTGAAACCTGCGCGAGGTTCATTGGATGCGGGCCTCGCGTTCTAATTGTGTCAGAAAAGAGATTGAGGCGGAGAACGCCGGTTCGGTTCAAGCAGGTGAAGAATGTCATCGCAGAATTATCTGAGCGAATTGGCGTTGACATCGATGGTCGAACCGTCTTCCTCGAGAAAGCAAATTTCGACAATCGCGACCTGCTTCTGGTCGACAAAATACCTCTGGCGATGCAGGTCGAAACCGAGGATGGACGCAAGTGGTTCCCGACCCTACGCGGTATCCTCGCGTGGCAACCTGGTGGAAAATGGGCTGCGGTTGATCACGGCGCCATTCCCTTCCTGATGAACGGCGCCGA
>JAQXEV010000055.1 GCA_029250665.1 Candidatus Thalassarchaeaceae archaeon
GCTTTGTGGTAAGCCATAGTTATCCCAACCTGACCTCCTCCTGCTCCGATACCAATTCCAATCAAAGCCACGATTGTATTAGTTTCAAGAGTGAACAAATCCGGAGCCGCCTGAATAATCGAACCAGCTACGGAAAATGCCGCGAACCAGAAGACGACTGAAGCAGGCGAGTCGGTCTTTCGCAGCTCGCGCACGTAGATGTAAGCCAGCGCTGCGAAAAAGCCCGAGCCGAGCGCTAGAAGTGCATCCGGCTCGACTCCACTAAGATTTGGAGAAACGATTAGAATGATACCACCGAATGCGGTGAAAACAAGTGCGGCAACTGCTGGTGATACCTTTTCGGCGATTATTCGACCGGAGAGCAGTGCAACGAATAGTGGGGCTGTATACTGTAATGTAACGGCTTGTCCAATCGGAATCCGAGCCAGCGCCGAGAAATACAAAATCATCGCAGTCAGGCCAACCGCACAACGCAGAAACATCGTTTTGGGGTCATTCATCTTCAATGAAATTCCTCGACTTGCAGCGAAGGCAGCGACCGCGAATGCAATCACTGCCGAGCGAACCAGAATCACAACCCAAACATCGACTCCATCGAGTCCGCTGGTGTACTTCACGAGGGCATTCATCGTCCCGAAACAGATACTGCCGAAGATCATCCACAACACAGCGACATTGGGCGAATCCGCTCCTATCTCCAATTCATTTTCGGATTCGACGAACGAACTTAGATCAGGTCCATCGCCACTTGCCTCAGCAATATCGGCGAGACTTCGCCCGAGCCCACGCTTAGCCAATCAGAGCAGCCCCCAGCGAGCCTCGAGTACGCTTGCCACTTCCTGGTAGTCCTGGCCGCCGTTGCTCGTGGGGTCGTGGAGGTGGATGGGGATGCCGTGGCTTGGGGCCTCAGCCAGTTTGATATTGCGCCGTACAGGGGGTTCGATGACGAGTTCTGGGAAGGCTTCCTTGACCTCTGCTGCAACCTGTTGATTGAGCAAGGTTGGGGCGTGCATAGTGAGCATCACACCATCCACACCGAGCCGCGGGTTGAGTAGTCCTCTGACCTCGCGGATTGTACCTGCAAGCATGGCGAGTCCTTCGAGTGCGAAGTACTCGGTCTGGACAGGGATTACTATGCCGTCACTGGCTACCAGTGCGTTGATTGTGACGAGTCCGAGTGATGGGGGGGTGTCGATGATGACGATGTCGTAATGAGGTAAAAGTGGAGCTAATGCTTCGGTTAATCGGCGTTCTCTGCCGAGTTGTCTGAGCATCTCCTGTTCTAGGCCAATGAGGGTTCGGTCGCCGACGATAATGTGGACATTGTCGACTGCTGTCGCGTGGCGGCTGTCTACCGCGGTCTCTGGGTTCAGCATGAGGTCACGCGTGGTGGTTCGTACTCGGGATTTGTCGACGCCGAGTCCGGTTGCACAATTTCCTTGAGAGTCGGCGTCGATGACAAGAACTCGGTGGCCACGCAGAGCAATTTGAGCAGCGATATTGATGACGCTCGTGGTCTTACCAACTCCACCTTTCTGATTGATTACAGTCACGACACGTGCCCGACCCTCCGGTGTTTCTGGACCTCTTGGCAGGTCGAGTGGTTGCCTCGTGCGGGCAGTGCTGATTTCATCGACCGCGTCGAGAGAGGGTAGTCCGCGGTCCTCCTCAACCTCGACGAAATCAGCATCGATGATGAGTGGGGCAGCGCCGACTTCGGGCAATTCATCCCGCTCTTCATCGAGTGTCATACGAGCGCCTGCGGCGCTCGGGCGCATGTTGAATGTGCCGCCAATTTTGAGCCGACTCAGTAGCGTTCCAAAGCCCTGGTCGGCTCACCGGCTAACGATTAATTCGGTGCCCAATGATGGAACCAACCGAGCATACGACCGTTCTCAGCATCCATCGCAAAAGTCACGCTGTGTTCGCGATTATTGCTATCTGTCCAGGTCTTATCTGCGCCGACACTGACAGCACCTTGACCGATACTGACAGGAACGATGTCGAAGATATCATTCTCCTCGGCCACCGTGAGCCGGTATCCATACTCGACATCGTCTGCCCACTCACCAGATCCATCGTTGATGTATTGGCTTAAAACGGGGTATCGAGAGCTTGTCAGAAGTCTGGATTCGAGGGCTTGCATTGTCAGAGTATCTGGGATTGCGTTACGATTCCATTGCACTAATCCATCGTCCATGTCTTCGTCATCGATGAGTGCGCAACCTCCGTCTCGCTCGCGTACAACGGTCCAACCTGCTCGTTCATCCTCAGTCACCCAAGACATGTTCCACTGCGATGTTCCATCGACGACAACCGTCGAGGCCTTCCAGACATATCCACCGGACTCGATGGCGGTGGCCACACCGCTCGATGAGTAATTGGCCACCGTACATTCCAGCGCCGATTCAAGATCCCAGTCACGTCGCTGGCTCTCATCAGGCATCGCTACTCCCCAAGAGCGCTGGGCGCTGGTTCCGGGCCGGTCTTCTCCTGGCCCGGGCTTGCTTGTGTAATCTGCCAACCAATCGATTGCGCGAGCGCCGTTATCGTTGCTCGTTGCGCGCATCGAGAAAGAAATAGTCACTCTTCCATCAGGTAGAGCTGCATCGGAGAGCGAGGACTCAATCAGTCCGCAAGCGCTTGATTTCTGACTTTTGTCGAGCATGATGCTCGCATCTTGCTGCACCGGCCACGGAACGTTGTTCTTGACTAGCAAATCCAAGTTGAGGTGCCCGTTGCAGGCATCGAACTCAGTATGCGACATCGAGATCGGATAGACTAGACCATGGACTCCGTCATTGATCTCTTCGCCAACAGACCAAGCCCACTCATCACCATCAGCCGAAGTTGAACCGGAGGTCAGGGAGGCATCGCCAAAGAATTCGTACAAATCTAGAGGAGTCAATGGAAGCAACACATAGGAAGTGGCAACTCCTAATCCCGAAATCGAATCGAGCCCAAAGGTCGTCGCTTCAAGATTCGTAGCGCGGTTATCGACATCGCGAATCGTCAAGTCTGTACTCGTTCGAAGCAGCTGCTTATCGCCGATATCTGTCCAGGTCCGCGTCGTCATATCGACGTTATTATCCTCAAGAATCCAACCGGTATTACCGCAGTCGTCGGTACTTCTCCAAGTCTTTCCATCGAGGTCGATATTCATCGAATGAGTGAGGACTTTTTCAGCGGCGAGATGGCTTCTACCGTAAGCATCCAAAGCGTTTACTGCGCCGCTGTATTGTTGGTCGGAAGGGTGGATGATTTCGCTTGAATCGCCCTTCCGAATACTGATGCTTCCAGAGCCGGTAGTAATCTCTGCTGTGAGCTCGCCGCAGGCATCATCGAGTGCTCCTCCTGCGGCGTTTCGAAATATCGCAACCATGTCATCACCCTCTACCTGGATGCTCGAAGTTCCGATGTTGAATTGCATACTGTCTCCATAATGGAGGCTTCGCGCTTCGAAGGAGGAGTCCTGTTGCATGAACAGGGCGAAGCCAATGGCGCCGAGAATTAGTGCAACAATAGTGACGGCGCCGATGACCTTCGGTGAGAGCTCAATCGAAGATAGGCTCGGGATAGTGATGGTGATTGATGCCTCAGAATCGACTTCAGGCACGATTTCGTCAGCGATGAGTGTAGTCGCTCCCTCTTCGGCTAGAACACCGTCAGTCCAAGGGTCCTCATCCTCTTCTTCGAGGATAAGCACGGGAGCCTCCTCCTCGAGGATGATTGTATCGAGAATTACCTCGGGCTCGACTGCAAGGACTTCATCAGGTGCGGGTAGTGCTTCGATTTCGGCCTCGAAGACCTCTGCCTCGAGCACATCGGGTTCTGAATCCTCGTCAATTGCCGGCTCGGAATCAGGTATTCCACCGCCGCCGGCTTCGACGCGAGCCAACAGACGATCTATCGCGTCGCCCCTTCCCTCGTCAGAAGTTGGTAATTTCTTGCTCGGCTCGCCAATTGGAGAAGCACTCTCCTCCCCGAGCAATCGGTCAATCAAATCCGTCTTATTGCCAGATACGAAGAGTCCGTTCTTCTTGCAGAGTTCCCGCAGTTGAGATACCTTCATCGCCGATAGTGAATCACGGTCCAGACACATCCCTCCTGCTCATCGAACGCTCGGCAGTCTCGCTGCGGGGCTTTCAACCCCTTCGGCGTTCCGCTTTGCGGAACGCGGATACGCACGCGTGCGAGAGACCGCCGAAAACGTCTGAAACACTGCGATTAGCGGCATTCTGGAACAGATAAGGGGATGATGCAAAATCAAGTTCCAGCCGTCAGACTCAAGAACGGTTGGCGGTCGGCCGCAGATATGGACCCACGCTTGGTCATCCTCTCCCGCGGCCCGAGGTTGTACTCGACGCGACGTCTCGCCGAGGAGGCGGAGAAGGCTGGTTGGGCAGTCCGGATTCTCGACCCATTGTCCCTGACTGTGGTTGTCGATGAGAAGGGAGGTCGTATCTTCCACCGCGGCTGGCCTGTAGAGTGCGAAGCGGTAATTCCGCGAATCGGATATTCGATCACGCGCCGCGGTGTCGCCATCGTCAGGCAATTTGAGCAGATGGGAGTAATCATCCTCAATCCTTCTCTCGCGATTCAACAAAGCCGAGATAAGTTGCTTGCCAGCCAATTGATGGCCGACGCGGGTGTTCCAATTCCAGTCACTGCGCACGTGGCTTCCATCGAGGACACCGATCGCGCCATCGCGCGCGCTGGTGGTGTCCCGTGCGTGGTCAAGGCGACTGAAGGCACGCAGGGTTCGGGTGTCTTCCTTGTCCATAATCACCAGCAGGCTCACCAACTCGTGCAACAAATGCTCGAGCGAGGAATGCGCCCGTTGGTCCAGACCTATATCGAGGAATCACACGGTCAGGACATTCGAGTTCTCGTCGTCGGCGGTAAGGTGGCAGCTGCCATGCGACGCCGCGCTTCCGGTAGCGAATTCCGCTCAAACTTCCATTTGGGAGGTCGCGTCGAGCGCGTCCATCTCAGTGAGCTACACATCTCTGTCGCGCTCGCTGCAGCCAATATTCTAGGAATGGATATCGCGGGTGTAGACATGCTTGAATCCCGCGATGGTCCTCTCGTCCTCGAAGTCAACTCAAGTCCAGGACTCGAGGGTATCGAGAGTGCCTCGGGTGTCAATGTTGCAGCAGCCGTAGCCCAGCACCTCGACGCGCGCCTATCAGCGGTCCGCGAACAAGGCCGCGCAGAGGCGCAGTTGCCCGATGCAACAGCGCCGGACAACACTCTGCTAACAGAGTGAAATCGGCTCAAATCCAAGTTTTTGGAACTTCAGAGACGAGCCATACGGCTCCATCAAAAATCGAGCACACGGCAATTCCAAGCACGCCCACAAACCGGAGCCGCACGGCTCGCAACATCAGAAGCATTCAAGTCGAGATAGAGCCACTTGGGTTCGCCCGTATGGGCAGGGATGCACCCGTCGTTCGCGACGGAGAGAGGCGAGGGAACGCGATATGGAAAGCGATGAAGGAGGGTTTGCTGGCCGAGAGGCTAGGCAGGGGCGGTTCGATACTTCCTCCGTTCAATCGGTTCTTCCCACACGCTTGATCCGCTTGGCCGCACTTCCTTGGTTTGAATGCTGGATTGGACAATTGCGCGCTGAGAAGAAATCGGAACACACGATTCGCGCTTACACGGTCGCAGCGCGCGGGTTTTCGACTACTGCGCTACCGGACGAGGATGAGGTTGATTGGGATGGAGTTCAAACGATTCCAGTCCGTATTTTCTATGAGCGCGCTGACCCTTCCTTCGGTCGCATCGATTCTTGGTTGAACGGACTTGGTGAGATGCGACCGGCTACGATTAACGCGAAAATTGCAGCCGTTTCTCATCTGATGAAATGGCTTGGACATTCGATTCCAGAGTGGGTACAGAGACCGGCGCGCAGGCGCCCTCTGCCGCGACCTTTGGGCCGATCAGAGGTGATCAAAGTGCGCTCCGCGGCTCTGAGAATGGAAGACCCGCTAGCCCATCCTGTAGTCACTACGATGCTCGACACTGGCTTACGGGTCTCCGAATTATGCAATCTCGACATCGACGATGTCGATCACGATGACCTGTCTGCTTTGGTGATTGGAGGCAAGGGTGAGAAGGATAGGACTGTGCTCTTCACGAAGTCTACCACTGAGGCTATTGCCGCTTGGAATCCAATTCGTGCTCTTCGTTCGAATCTAATTGATGATGAGGATTCAGAGCGATCACTATTCTTGTCGAGTCGCGGTCGGAGAATCAATCCACGCTCGATTCAGAAATTGATTGATAGATTGGCCGATGAGGCTGATATCCCACGCTCTCGTTTGTCTCCACATACTCTACGCCACACATTTGCTACCGGTTTACTGGAACGCGGGGCTGATTTGGTGACTATTCAGCGCTTGTTGGGTCACGCTAGCATCGCTACTACTCGCGTGTATCTGGAGATAAGTGATCAGACGCTACGAGAGATCTACCACAGGGCGCAGCGTCTGCCAGAATTGGCCGAGTTTGAAGTTGATAGCGCAGTTGAGAATGAGTTGGACAGCGAATTAAGCGAAGCGCCTACACCGACAATTCACCAGGATTGATGCAATTCTGTGTGAAAATTTACTTCTTAGCTGGATTTTTCTTATTTGTGCGCTTATCGACCGCTTCTGGCCCTTGCCATTCGCGGTCGGCTGACACCATATTTCCAGAATGCCCCGACACTGGGCAAGGTTTGCCTGCTCGGCAACGCGAGCAATTGTCCTTCGGCGGGATCTCGACGACTTTGGTCAGTCGTCCATACTTCCGGCGCGGCACGAGAGACTGTTCGCGCCGGCGGGACTTGAGCATTCTCACACGCGCGCAAGATTCAACGGCGAGACATCAGAGCGTCGGGTGTGGAGTCGAACGACGAGGCGGAGCCAACGGGCACCATCGGCCTCGATCCGAACATCACTATTCTGTGGGCTCAGGTCCGAGAAGGCCAGCCACAGATGTCAATAGATGTCGAGGGGCGACTTCGCCCTGCCGGCATCAAAGGCAATTCAACAGTCTATCTTGGCGATGTCGCCCGAGCTGCACTGCGCTCTCTTGGACCGGCAGATCCACCGCTTTTCGTTGCACTTCCAGCCTATGACGAACAACGCTGGCTGTTCTCAACCGATGCAGGCGATGTCTCAATGCGCTTGCGCTCAGAATCATACTGGGGATTCGGATTGCTCGCTCGCTGCTTCCTCAACCGTATCGAACTCACAGGCCCACTCGCAATCCGCGCCCGTATCGTCCACGATATCGCCGCAAGCCTCGGACGGAATCCATGGGAACCGGCATGGTCAGCCCGCTTCACCAAGGTCACTGGGGCTGAATCCTCAGAGCATCGTGCTGCTTGGGAGGGACTGATTGACCACGCGCGAACGGACATGAATGAGGAAATCACCACTCTGTCCGAGCGCATTGCCAGCCTGCGAGGTACCGAGAATATCGATGGAATTCTGAACGAGGCAGGTCAGAGTTTGGATGAGGCGCGTGCTGCATTAGCAGATCACAACGCGCCGGCGGTCGAACGAGCGCTCGGTCGAGCAATCCAAGCGCTCGTCGAAGCCGACCCGACGACCGAAGTCCGCTCATCCGAGTCGGCAGCAACACGAATGGGAGTCATGACCTGGTGGGACGAACGAGGAAAACAGGAGGAAGTTGAGGCTTCGCACCTTCTCGAAGATGAGGTTCCACTGGTCGATTTGACCGAAGAAGAATAATCAGACGATGCCCGAAAGAACGTCGCCCATCCATGACCAAACGCCGTGCTGCTGGAGATAAATCGCCAACGAAAACACCACACAGACAGTATAGACCAAACCCTTGCTGATCTGGATGGCATCCTCCGACTCCTCGTCGAAGTAGCGAATTAGACCAGCAGCCTGCTGAATCCCACTGCCCTTCTTATCCTTAGCCATCGGGCCGTCGCACCTGCCTGCACTATATCAACGCGGCGAAGGTAAGGGGAAGTGCTGCATTCAACAGAAAGTGACGACTGAGCCGCGATTTTTCATGGGTCGAGCGTTTCGATGAGGACACATCCTCCGTCGAGCTCGACGATTCGCGACGCTGCGTCCATCGCGGCGTCGATGCCGGCAGTCATGAGAATCTCACGACGGCTGCCGGCAGACGATTGGAACACCAATCGATGTGAAAGTGATTCGAGGACATCTCGGTCGACCACTTGCCAAGTCCACTCATCACGGTCGACCGTGATCAGCGCTTCGACTGGTGCTAGCGGCCCTTGCTCATGTCCATTCTGACGGGCCCGCTCGACAAGCCCGACGAGTTTGCGAGTCGCCTCTCTTTGGTCGGTTCGATTCGGTGTAGTTGGATTTCTCGCGATTCTTCTTCTCAGTCCAGTCATGTGCATCCCATGCGACTTACGCCGCAGCTCGTGAGCGCTGAGTTGGAGGTTTAACCGTTTACGATTCTGTTTGCTTCGACGAGGCGAATTAGGGGGGCCGATTCTCTCGCGGGAGCCAATCTCTTGATGTTCAAGTGGTGGGACGGATGGCCTGTGCGAGAGGAGGTCGATTGGGCCATGGCTGCGCGCAGCAGCCTGCTGCTGAAGGCGGTCAGCTGCTGGCGCTCTGATGCTGACTCGTGGTTCGCAAACGCGTACGAGAGATTGCCTGAAACCGTGCGCGTCAACCCATTATCTGATGATTCTGAGTGGGTTGAGGCTTGGTTGAAATCGGTTGGCTGCAAGCCTATCGATTGGTTCAAAGGGCCTGGTTCTGCATGGCAGATGCCCTTCGAAAGAGGACGGGCCGAAGGTGATGTCAAGTCGATTTTGGCCGCCCTCCACGAGACCGGCCGTTTGACCCGTCAAGAGGCGGTCTCGATGTTACCGGTGCTGGCCCTTGATCCGCAACCCGGCGAAGTCATCCTCGACATGTGCGCCAGCCCCGGCTCGAAGACGACTCAAATCGCTGAGCACCTCGGTGACTCAGGAGTAGTCGTCGCCAACGAAGTCGTTCGCGGAAGAGTGAATCTCCTAGTATCGAATATGCAACGACACCGCTCGCGCTCAGGAGTCGTAGTCAATCACGATGCGCGACACTTCCCGAATCTCCCGGAAGCTGGCTATGATCGCATCCTCGTCGACGCTCCCTGTACTGGAACTGGAACGACGCGAAAGAATCCTGATGTCTGGTCGCGTTGGAAACCGAATGGCGGCCGCTCGATGCAGAAATTGCAAATCGACATCCTCAGCCGAGCGGCCCGCTTGGTCAAACCCGGTGGACTAGTAGTCTACTCCACCTGTTCGCTCGACCCAATCGAGAACGAGGCCGTGGTCGCCGAAGTTCTGCGCAATTATCCCTCAATCAGCCTCTCACTGGCCCACAATGCAATTCCTAACCTAACTGCTTCACCAGGAATGAGCGAATGGCCAACCCTCTCTGACGACTGTTCAATCGTTCAAGATACTGAACAGAGCGAAAGTTTCGCTCCACCCACCGAATCTGACATCTCCGCCGCCCTACCAAGGTGCATGCGCGTGTGGAATGAACAATCGGGCGGAGGCGGCTTCTTCCTCGCAATTCTTGAGAAATCAGCCGACGCACCCCCTCGCAAAGTGGTCGAGGTCGAAGAAACTCTCAGCGAAGAAAGAGCACCACTCGACCACGATGGAATCCCGCGACCGATATCAGAGGCACAGAGCCAGATGCTAACCGACGAATGGGGAACACTCCCCGAAGATCTCTGGTCGCGCGGTAAGAAGATCCTCTGGTCAACTCCACAGGCTCACTCAATATGGGCTTCTGAGCGCGGCCGCAGAGGCGGAAGGACCCGAATTCCGGGTGGCCGCTGGCGGCCACTCAAGGTCGCGAGCCTTGGCCTCGAGGTCGCCCACCTGCGCCGCGGCGAATTCGAGCGAGTCGTCGGCGCAGCCGCATCACGAATCGCCGGAATCGCTGATTCCGGCCATACAAAAGTCCCGTCAGAAACCATTGACAAACTACTCTCTGGAGAGCAGCCGGAGCCGTTTGAGGTAAACTCGAACCTAGCCGAATTCAGAGGCAATCACCTTCTCGTTGACGCCTCCGACGGCACTACCATCCCAGTCTGGATAGGTGGCCGTACCAGCCTCATGCTACGCACCAGCGAACTGGTCATCCTACGAGCTATTCGAGGTGTTGAGCCGCTAGAGGAAGACCCAAAAACCAACGAAGAAGAATGAACATCTGTTCACTAAGGTGGCGAAATACGAGGTGAATGTTCAATAGCCGTAGGTCCCGGGCCTTTTCTCCCGAGGCCTAATTATGCTCGACGATACCGACCGCAACATCATCCAGGTGCTGGAAAAGGACGCACGTACCTCCCTGCGCCGGATAGCCGAAGAGGTTGGGGTTTCACTGGGTACTGTGAGTAACCGTGTCAAAAAACTCGAGGAATCTGGGGTCATCAAGGAATATCGCGTGATACTCGATGCCGACAAGGTAGGATGGGGGCTCAACGTCGTCATCGGCCTTCGTATCCAGAAGGGTCGCCTCATTGAAATCCAAAAGAAAATCGCACTCGACCCTCGCGTTTACGGCGTTTACGATGTGACTGGAGATTTCGATTCTATGATTATCGCTCGAGCTCGCGACAGTAGAGACTTAGATGACCTTTCGAAGAATGTCTTGTCTGTGGATGGCGTCGTTCGTTCTGTGACTCATCTAGTTCTCAATACTGTGAAAGAGAAACCTACCTCATTCCCGAATGAATGAACTTTATTCCTCTTCCAAATACGCTCTGATTAATGGTAACAGAGAAGGCGCATAGGGTGCAATTGATTCAACAGTCCTGCCCTCGGGTTTCATTGCCCTGAGCAGGATTCTTCTGAGATCTTCATCAATTGGTACATCCAGTGCCTGTAGGCGGTCGCGCAGCGCTGTTTGGAGACGACCACCTGTGCGATCCCAATCCATCAACAGGATTAGGGGTGGACCGCCATCGACAGTATTTCTCGTACCATATTTGTCGTAGAGATAGGCGACTAATCGCGAACGGTCCCAACCTCGATTCATCCGCTCGACCGGCCCTTCGAAACCGAGAGCTCTCAGGGCCGCCTCATCCCTCAGTCCCTCTACTAGAATCGGGCAACCGGCCCCTCCATTGATGGGATCTCTATTGCGCCTCTGGCAATCTGCAAACGCTTTGGCGGCGCGGTCGAACCGAGCCACTCTGTCGGCAGGTCCCGACAGATTGGTTCGTTCGGGAATCCAGTCGCTGGCACCCATCATTCCCTCTCCTTCAGTGCCTTCAGCGAATCGACGTGATCTCCGAGGATTGCAATCGTCTTGCGTCGATTCGTTGCTCCAGCCTCGACGCTCACTCGACTCGATTTCACGCCGAGACTCTCGGCAATGATTTCAACCAATTCAGCATTGGCCGCGCCATCCACTGGGGGCGAGCGTACAGCCACCTTCAATCGCCCCCGCCACGGCTCAAATCCAACCACACCAGACTGCTTCGAACCCGGTTGCACATCGACCTCAACCAAGGTCTTGCGACCAGATAACCTGACCCATTCAGGCTTCATCTGAACTAACTCTGTGAACTAGGATGTTTGAAGTCCTTTCCGACTCTGTCAGACCGTGTCTGACGATTCGCCCTACCTCAAACTTATGAGGGGAATTCGCACGCGCTCCAAATGGAGATAGCGATGGGTCTCATCACACCTCTATACGACGACCTTTGGAACGAGTATGTGTTGTGGTCCGCTCTTGTCGGGATATTCACATTCGGTTGGTTGTATCACCACTCATTCTTCTATCGCTCTAAGGAGGGTGAAAGCCCCAATATCGATAATTTGCAAGTCGGTGTTTTCCC
>JAQXEV010000064.1 GCA_029250665.1 Candidatus Thalassarchaeaceae archaeon
GCATCCCATTTCTTCCCGAGTACACGCGGCGCGCGAAGTCGGCGCAATAATTGCTGAAACGGACCGCGCCGACGCATCAAATGCAATCCTGAATCGAGGATCCAATCTCCTGATTCTTGCATGCGAACTCGACCTCCAAGAGTTCCCTTCAGATCGACGAGAAGGACGGCGGCCCCCTCTGCTGCGAGTTGGATTGCCGCTGACAAACCCGCGACTCCCCCGCCTATGACAACGACGCGCACTTGCGGGCGTTTCGGCTGGTGGCGAATGAGGTTTCTTCTTCGGCTTGGTGATTCGGACCATTGAAAGTGGAGGCCTGACCTCCTCGATTTGTGACCAGACTACCTCATGACCGGTCTCACCTGCTCATGGAGGGTGGTGAAAACGCTGGCTCACCGGATGGCTCGGGCGGACCGTCAACACTGTTTCTGCAGTCAATTGACCGCTGGGTGGATGCGATGGTTGCCGACGAGCACGGCGGTGGCGCGAGTTCTGATGAAGCGATTTCTGGGCTAGTTCGCGCCAAGGCAGCTGGTCTGATTGCAGGTTGTAGCGCCGCTGACCGGCTCGTCTCTAGGCACTTTTCTGATTGCACCTTGGATTGGGCGGTTCGTGACGGTGATTCCGTTGCGATTGGCGACTCTGTGCTGACCCTTTCTGGCCCCGCTGCTCAAGTTCTGCGCTGCGAGCGCATCATGCTGAATTTGCTCGGTCGGATGTCGGGAATTGCAACTTACACCGCTGATTGGGTCGGCTCGGCCGGCTCGATGGGGGTGGCTTGTACGCGCAA
This sequence comes from Candidatus Thalassarchaeaceae archaeon, assembly GCA_029250665.1. Lineage (GTDB taxonomy): Archaea > Thermoplasmatota > Poseidoniia > Poseidoniales > Thalassarchaeaceae > MGIIb-O1. The sequence goes on from JAQXEV010000064.1 coordinate 791, forward strand.
AACCGAATGGGGGCTACTCGACAAGTGGGCGGTTCACATCGGCGGTGGTCTAACTCACCGCTTGTCGCGTGCTGATGCTTTGATGATCAAGGAGAATGATTTGGCAGCGCTCACACCAGATGCTGCCGATGAGGCGAGCGCTGTCGCCGCAGCTGTGGCTGGAATTGACATGGATGCCGATGCGGCGTTCACTGTTGTCGAAGTTCGTGATGAGGCTCAGGCTGTGGCTGCCGCAGGGGCCTGGGCTGAGGCTCAGGTTGAGCGAGGCGGTTGTGAGCGAATTGTGCTACTACTCGACAATATGGGGGCTAATGGTTGTGCGCAGGCCCATTCAATACTCGTCGATGATGGCCTGCGAGCATGGTGTATCCTCGAAGGCTCGGGTGGCGTGAGCCGTACCGAACTCGAAGATTGGGTAGCGAGTGGGGTTGATTTGATTTCGACAAGCGCTCTCAACAGAGGTGTGGCCCCGCTCGACCTCTCAATGAGAGTGGAAGGGGGTGACTGAATGGGAGATATTCCTGATTCACACCCGCGCAAGGCGTCTTTACTCGCGCGTGCTAAACTTACCGAGGCGTCCCTACGTGGACTTCTCGCCGAATCTGCAATGATTGCTCATGGCCGCGGGGAAGCCTTCGACTACCTTCTCGGTGAGCAAACTAGCGATTCTGCCCGCGCCGCAATCTGTGAATCTGCAGCTCGACTGCGGGCGGCCAAACACCCCATCATTTCACTCAATGGAAATACCACTGTCCTCGCAGGAGCAGATGCGATCAGGGTCGCAGCAATCCTCGGTTGCTCGGTCGAGGTGAACATCTACTATCGCACGCCCGAGCGAATGAGCAAACTGAACAAGGTACTCGAGGAACTCCGCGAAGAAGTTGCTAACAACCCTGCGCCAGAAGGCTGGATGGGTTCGCAGTGGTCCGAATCGGTGCGAGCGGTAGAAATTCTTGGGGCCAAGGCAGATGGTCGAATTGCTGGCCTTGAAGGTCCACGCTCTCAATGCAGCTCACGCGGTATCGAAGCGGCTGATGCAGTACTAGTCCCGCTCGAAGATGGCGATAGGTGCGAAGCGCTCGTCGCCCTCGGCAAACAAGTTCTCGTCATTGATCTCAACCCTCTTTCGCGAACCGCCCGTATGGCACACGTCACAATTGTCGACGAAGTCAGCCGGGCGATGTCCGAACTATACCGGGCCCTTCTCACCGAACCCGAAGCAAGCGATTGGGATAACGAACAGGCTCTGCGTGATGCCCTAGAAATCATGGGCGAGGCCTCAAAGCGAATCTGAGAATCGCATTCAAGCCATTGCGAACTGCTCGCGAAGCATCTTTTCACAGCGGTCTGCGATGGCTTGTCCGACCTCGGAAGTACTAGCGCTTCCACCGAGGTCGTAAGTCACACATCCGCCCTCTTCGAAGTGCTGTTGGATTGCAGTTTGAAGAATATCAGCACACATATCGAGGTTCTCGTCCTCATTGCGGTAAGCGAGGGCTTCGAACATCATCTGAACAGATTGCAAAGTCGCAATCGGATTCACGACGTTGAGTCCGGCATACTTGGGAGACGAGCCGTGGACTGGCTCGAAGAGCATGTGCTTCGGGCCGAGATTGGCGCTAGCGGCCATTCCCATTCCACCCTGTAGGACGCTGGCGAGGTCCGTCGCGATGTCACCGAACATATTGGGGAGGACGACGACGTCGAGGTCTTCTGGATCCCTCATCAGCCACATTGTGAATGCATCGATATAGGCCTTATTGGTACCAATATCGGGGTTTTCCTCAGAAATTTCATCGAAAATGCTGCGGAATAATCGGCATCCACGCGTAACGTTTGACTTGTCCACACAAGTCACCGTCTGCGGGGCACCCATCTTGCGTTGACGATGGCGGGCGAAGTCAAATGCGAACTTGATTACCCGCTCGCTTCCCTTCCTTGAAATTGGGCGCGGATCCCATGCAACCTCACCATCGAGCCCAGGGAACTCATCGATTATGATGGGACTGTCCTTCTCTCCCTTCGCCTTCTGCTCCATTCTGCGAAGAAGGGAGTGGTAGAGTCCTTCTGTGTTCTCACGAATCATTACCATATCGACGAGATCCGGATTCCAGATTTGCTGGTGAATTCCGTGCACCTTGTGCGGAACCCCTCTGTAGAGCTTAACTGGGCGGACGTTAGCGAATAGCTTCAGTCCGCTGCGAAGTCCGAGAATTGTTTGGCCACCAGCCATGTCACCATTTGGAAGGCGAGCGTCGGGCCAGCCTATTGCACCGAGGAGAATTGCATCGGAATTGTCTCGGCAATGCTCGAATGACCCGGCTGGCCATTCTTCACCTGTTTCGAGATAATACTGGCCTCCGCAAGGAATTTCGGTGATATCAAAGGAAGATGGGCTGTTCTCTTCGAAGACGGTAATGACTCGAAGCGCCTCAGCGACGACTTCTCGCCCAGTTCCGTCTCCGGGCAGCACTGTGAGGCGATAGGCTGTCATCGAGTCCCGGCACCTACTCCTCATTCATCAATCCGACCCATCTATTCCTTCGGAAGGAGAATCGAATCTCTCGCCTGCGTGTAAGAGAAATATGCATCTCATCACAGGCGATATTTCATAGACGGTCAATGCGAACGAGAAAGACATGGACCGGTCGGGAGACGACGGGGGCGAATCTCCACGCATTGATGTGAAGACCTTGCCAGATTCAGTTGCGCGCCTTTGGGAGACTATGCTGCGGCTCGATCCTTCATGGGATTTGGCGCGCTGGTTAGATGATAGAGCAGGGGAGGAATTGGAGCTCGTCGAGGCGCACCTTGGCCGTGAGCGCATGCGCCTCGAACAGAGGCTACATCGAATCGAGACTTTGGTCAAGCGACTCAAGAGGCAGCGAGAAGTGTCGGGTCAAGGTCTGATGAATGATCCGCTGCAGAAGAATCTCTTCGATGTCTTCGATGGTCCTGTCGTCCCAACGGATGAGACGGATGAAGCGTTCGAGGCCAATGAACCGGTGGTCGCGGGTGGAATCCTCGGAGTCGAGGATGATCCTCTGCTGGCGATTGTTGCTGAACACATCCTCGGAACAATTGAAGTGGCTTCATTGCAAGAGGCATCACCTGTCCATTTTGACGAGCTTATCGGGCTACTGAGGCCCATGGGGATCTCCGTCGATGAGATAGATGAGGCGCTTGCGCACCTCTTACAACACCGATTCATAATCGAGTTGGAACAGGATTTATTTGGCCTCAACTCGTGATTTTTTCCTCAAAAGTGAGGTTGGAAGCAACCGTTCCCTTCAAAGAAGGAACCCATGTCGGCAGTCGCGTCGATATCATGGTCAGCGACGCGTCGGGATGGTACGCACGACTCGATAGGTCGTGCGAGAATAGAATCGAACAACTTGACTCGTGGCTTGATGCCTGGGAAGATTCGATTCGACACAATATCCCTATCGCAGCCACAATGCCCAGCGATTGGCCTACACTGCCTGCTGGGCTACTATCGAATCCAGGGGCGGTTCTCGACCATATGCTGGCTCGCTACGATGCTGAAATTGACGGCCGCTCGCCTCGTGGTGCTTACGCTACTCCCGCCCGCTTTGCGGATGCAATGCTCGCCGACGAGCTCGGTGAGCGGGGCGCCGGAGTATCAACTCAGATGCCTACGGAAATTTCTCTGGCGGCTCTACCTCCTGGCTTCCGCGCCTTCGCCGCTCAAATGAATGAGGCAAACTCTCCTGAACAAGACGATGAGTTGGATGAAGCAGTGCTAGATGGAGAGAAAACTGCCTCTGGAATCCCACTTCCCTTCGCCGACCCAGCGGTCGGCGCCGGACTATTCCCCGAGCGCGTACTGAAGGTTCACTCTGAGCGAATCGACGGAATGTCGGACTCGGCTAGAAAGGAGGATACGATTCGCCTCCTCTCAAACATGCAACTTCTCGATATCTCTGAGATCGCCGTGAGCTGTACTCGTCGGCGCCTCTTGCTGGTTCTGGCCAAGTCAGGCCTCGTCGACCTAGATGGGCCTGGTGACGATTCGCGCATCGCCCGCGAGGAAGCAGAGGTACTGCTTGAGTCCAGTGTACAACATGGTGATGCACTGCGCGGTATCTGGCCTTGGAATGATGACCCGCGCCTACTAATCTGTAATCCCCCTTGGTTGCGCATCAAGGATAGATTCCGAGGCCACCCGGATGGCAGTAATCTGCGTAAGGAATTATCTCGTGAGCTGCGCAGTATCACCGAGGATGATGGTCGGCTTCGATTCAGCACCCTTCTTGGTAATGTGAATCTCTACCGCTTATTCCTCGAGCGTTCCCTACAACTCGTCTGTGAAGGAGGCCGCGTTCGCATGATTGTACCCGATTCACTGTTGCGCGAGAAGAGTAGCGTACCTCTTCGAAAGCTCATTGTCGAGCGCAATGATTGGGAATCAGCGTGGTCATTCCCCGAGAGCCAGAGAGTATTCCCTGGAGTCTCACAAGGAGTTCTCGTCATCGGCATCACAGTAGGAGGAGAGACTTCTGCTCTGACCAGTTGGGGTCCTTTGGAGAGCAGCGATGTTCTGCCTTCGTCGGGGCTCGACCCGAAAGCACCCGAACTCGTCCTTGAGCGCGACATTTGGTCAGTCTGGACCGATATGAATTGGGCTGTCCCAAGAATGCCGCGGGCTGAACACGAGCGCCGTTCGGTTCTGAAATCGATTTCACAACTTGCTGATCTTCCTCGCCTATCTGAGGAGCACAATTGGCTCAATCCGAGTGGCGAACCAATCCGTGTTCGTGTCGGAGAGATTGACCAAACTACGTGGTCGTCAGACATCCGTGATTGGAACCCTCGCTCACGCGGCACACCATTCATCCGAGGAATCCACTTCAACCTCGATGGAAGCAAGGTCTCAATCAAGCACCCTGGATACAACTCGTCAATTCCAAAGGGCTCGGTCGAGCGGTCGCAGGCTCTGTGGAAGGGACCTATCGAGTCACGCGGAGTAAGTAGAATCGCTTGCCAAGCCATCGTTAACGCTCAGCAAAACCGCCGACTGCGTTGGGTCGTCGTGCCTCCAGACTGTGTTCTAGGGAATTCGGTGAATTTCCTCGAACTACCAGAGGCTGTTCAGGACAGCCTCGCAGAGCAGTATGGGACCCTAGATGATGGCCTACTCTGGCTTGCTGAGCATCTCAACTCAGACAAACTCGATCTCTGGTCACGTGCTTGGGCGGCGAATAATAATGTCAACAATTACGAGATTGAAAACCTACCATTCCCACCCCCAGTCAGCCTCGCTGCTGTCCAAGTTTGATGGGGACAATCCTTCTGGATTGACACTTCCTTTGGATGTCGTCTGATTTTCGCTTTGTGTCGGTGAAATGGAAATGTGGAGGGTGGAGTCCGGAAATTCATTTCCGGCGAACGGAGCGTTTGACGCTTTTAGACCAAATTGATTATTACGAGCGCATCACGTACGCAAGGCGTACCATCGCGTTAGCGTTTGTGAAATAGGCGAGAATATGGGAATTCATCCAAAAATAGGCATTACCGGTCTTCCAAGGGCTGGCAAGTCCGCGGTTCTCGAAAAAGTAGTCAATATGCTAAGCGATGAGCGACGTCAAGAGAAGCGCTCTCGCAGAGATGACACTGCTGGAAATCCAATTGTTGGTGGAATGAAAACGCGAGTGGTTCTCGAAGAAGGACAACGCGTCGGATTCGAATGTGTAGATATTATCACCGGAGAATCGGCAGTCATGGCACATCGAGACATTGACTCTCGAACTCGAATTCTGGGATACGGGATCGACCCCACCGCACTGGACAAAATCGGAGTCACGTCTATTCAGCGAGCCGTCGAGGAGTGTGAAATCCTCGTAATCGATGAAATCGGCAAATACTCTGTAGAGAGTGAGGCCTTTGTCAAGGCTGTACGTGAGGGGCTCGACAGAGATATGCCGACGATTTTGACACTTCACAAGAAGAGTCGGCATCCTTTGCTTCAGGACATTCGGCGTCGTGATGACGCACGTATCCTCGAAGTGACTCCTGTCAATCGCGCGCTTCTACCATACAAGATTCACAAGTTAGTCCGCGAGACTTACTGACACTGAACAGTGCAGAACAGCAAAGGCGAGGCATTCATCCGCTTCGGGCTGCTCAGAGTATCAATGGAATCCCCTGCGGCCCGCCTTGAGCGCGTGCTGATCGGCATCGCTATTCCCGCCGCATTTCTCAGCGCACTCGCTCTTTCAGAGGGCAGAATCGAGGTACTCGGCTGCACCAGCACCTCATGTGCAAGCATCAACGATGCCGCAATCACCCTGCCTATCGTCGTACTAATCTGCCTGGCAGGGCTCCTCATTCTCCGAGGCTCGCGAGGACGAGAACATGGCGAAGCACCCCTCGACCGCTGGTTCAGCCGCGAGCCGGAATCAGTGATGCGCGAACGGCTCGAAGAAGAGAGATTCGATGCTGACGATGAAGGCATGAGTTCGCGTTGGGCCCAGCTCGAAAAGAAAAATCTCGAGGATAGGTACGGCGAAGAAGAATGAGGCAGTAATGGCCTCTCCATTCTCTGCTTGCGCAATCGAAACCTTGACCCCTCTCCCAATCCTCGCCGCATCGATAACATGAGTGAAGTGCCCGCGGAATTGAGATACACTGCAGAGCATGAGTGGGTTCGAATCGATGGCGACATCGCCACTATCGGAGTCACAGACTTCGCTCAGGATGCACTAACCGATGTCGTGTGGGTCGAACTTCCTGAGGTCGGCGCAAGTGTTGCGGCTATGGAATCGTGTGGCAGTGTCGAATCTGTAAAATCAGTCAGCGAGATTTACGCACCTCTCGCTGGTAACATCACAGAGGCTAACGAGAGTCTCGAGGATGCCCCCGAGCAAATCAATCAGGATCCTTACGGCGATGGCTGGATTTGGAAAATGACGATTAGTGATGCTGGTGAATTGGACGCGCTTCTCGACGCGGCCGGGTACAGCGAACTGCTCGGTGAGTGAGCCCCGTGGCCGCGACTCTCCATATCTACGTGGATGGCTCGTGCGAAGAGAATCGAAATGTCACCGCCGCAACCCCTGCAGGATGGGGGTTCTGCGTCGTCAGAGGAGACACCGGATTGGGTAAAGGACGTGGTGAAGTCATCACCGAAGGTTTTGGGCGTGTAATTACCGAAGATGGCGCAAGCGGATTCATCGGAGCAGAAGTAGGCTCGAACAATACCGCCGAATTGAATGCTATCGCGGGGGCTTTGCAATGGCTTCTTGCAAAGGGAGATGATGATTCGATTGTCATCCGGGCCGATTCACAATATGCGCTGAATATCGCGCAGGGTGAATGGCAAGCGAAGAAGAATCGAGCCCTTGCCTCGCGCGTGCGCGCTATGTGGAGTGAGGTAGCCAGCCTGCGCGAGCTTCGTGGAGAGCATGTGCGTGCTCATCGCGGACATCGTTGGAACGAGCGCGCCGACCATCTTGCTTTCAGAGCGATGAGCGGCGAGGAACCTTTGCCCCTACAATTCTGGAAACCCGGCAACAGATAGGCTGCAAAGCGATTATTCTGTAGCGGATTCGGAGTCTGCGAGAGGGCCGCTAGCAAGCATCGCATATACTCCTGAAAGTGACATCAACAGGCCGATTAGCATGAGCACGAGGCCTGTTGGATTGGGTATGTAAGGTTGTAATGGATTGCCCGCAATCCAAGCCAGAATAATTGTTGCAATTCCGGCAGCGAGCACCTTGCGAGATGAACCGATTGGATCCTGCCATCGATCGAGCCATGGAATCAAGCCCTTGCGCTTGAATGTGGCTCGATACCAAGCGACGTACCAAAAGCCCAAGCCGATAAGTCCGAGGATGCCGACGCTGAAGGATTCTGAATCCCAAGGCCCGGCTGGAGCGTAGCCTAGAACCGCAGCGTCGAGTACTAGCAAAGAACCGATCACAGCATGGGCTGTAAAGTCGGGGACATCCTCGCTCATCGCACCTCGCAGGTGCACATAGGGCTTGAACGCGCCGCAGCAGTGATGCGCTCAAGGCGCTTGGGAGGGGTGAGACACATGGCTGCGGTCGATTTTGAGGATGTTCGCGAAGCGGCTGCTCGCATCGATGGAATCGTCGCCTACACTCCAGTTCTGACTTCGCCGGCACTCGATTCAATGGCAGGGCGGCGCCTCTTCTTCAAGTGCGAGAATTTGCAACATGTCGGCGCCTTCAAATTCCGCGGGGCGAGCAATGCAGTAGCGCTCCTCGGTGAGGAGGCAGAGCGCGGTATCTGCACTCATTCGAGTGGGAATCATGCCCAAGCAGTCGCGCTCGCAGCCAAGCAGCGTGGCGTTTCCGCTTACATCGTGATGCCAGATACCGCCCCTCGCATCAAGATCGAGGGAGTTCGCAGCCACGGGGCTGAAATCACCTTCTGCGAGCCCACACTTGAAGCCCGAGAAAGAACCGCAGCAGCGGTGATGGAAAGAACTGGAGCCACCTTCGTCCATCCATTCGACAACCCGAGGGTTGTCGCAGGGCAGGGCACCGCTGCGCTCGAACTGATCAATGAGATTGGACCGCTCGATGCAATCATCGCACCCATCGGCGGTGGTGGCCTGATGTCAGGAACCTGCGTCACCACTCGCGCTCTACTACCTGAGGCCCGTATTTTCGGGGCTGAACCGGCGGGCGCGGATGATGCGGCACGCTCGCTAGCCGCGGGCCATCTCATCCCACAGACCGGTCCAAACACCATCTGTGACGGTCTGCTGACCTCCCTCTCGGACTTGACATACGGAATTCTGTCCGAACATCTCGAGGACATCATCACCGTCACCGACGATGAGGTCCTCGCCGCGATGTCACTCATCAGAACCCATCTCGACATCGTAGTTGAACCGTCATCAGCAACAGTTCTCGCCGCCGTGCTGAGTCCTGAATTTAGCGCACTGAGCGGCATCGACAGCCTAGGGCTAATCCTATCTGGAGGAAATGTCGACCCAGAAGAATAGACGCCGGGAATATCCTTATTCCCGTCAAAGAATAAGACATAGCATGAGTGCTCCTGAGGATGCAACAGGTGAGGAAGAGCCGAGCGAAGAAGAATCTCTAGCAGCATTTGGGCTCGCACTCCATTACATTCACGTGATGGAAGGGCCAAGATGGCGGGCTTCAGTCGCGGAAGAGTATTTCGGCGATATTGCAGAAGACCTATTCGAGAATTTGGAAGTGCAATTGGACTATACCTCATATATGCAGGTGAATTATCCACAATGGTTCCAATTTTTGACCACTCATGCCTCAACTCATCAATCAGAGTTACAGAATGAAGACATTGATACTAAATTATTCTTGAATGAAGGTATTCAAGAATTAATCTATGACGATTCAGTAAAGGAGATTTTATCGATGCAACAGGACTTACCGAGTAGAATCACCATTTCGCAAGTTAACCCGTTTGCACATCTTAACCTTCTGGAGCAACTTGAAGCAAAACAGAATTGCAAAATGTATCTAGCACCCAATATCCCTACGAAGAAACTCAAAAATGGGATTTCCAATGACCGATTCCGCGTTAATGGTCTGTTTAAGGAAACGGATGTATTCGCGATGATAGACGAAAAGACGAAGATGTTCGCAGCAAAAAATGGACTAATGATTACTAACATCGGAATTTTCTGGAGATCATCTAAGTATGAATACGGAGGGCTTCCTTGGAGAATCAACGACTCCCGTATGACAGGAGTGTTCACTGGACAAGGGCTCCGTGGCAGCCGTTTTGCCGTTGTGATAGACGATTTTTTGATTTTGCCAATCGGTGGACTAGGGATGGTTTTGGAGGAAGAGGACGAGGTAATTTGTGCGCTGATTTCCATGATGATAGATATCGCTAATGAGCAATATAACAGTTCGAATTGAGTGCAACCCTAAGGCTAGAGATTGACTGACCCCTTTGCTAACCCTTTGCTTCGTATACGGATTGATGGGGTACCCATGCGTTTAGTGATGGAAACCGTACAGATAAGCCATTCTAATCAAGGTAGAAAATCCGATTCACGTGGT
>JAQXEV010000073.1 GCA_029250665.1 Candidatus Thalassarchaeaceae archaeon
TAGAGCACTCGTAGGTTCATCGAAGAGCATTATCTTCGGATCCATCGCCAAAGCACGGGCAATTGCCACACGCTGCTGTTGACCGCCCGAAAGCCCGCTAGGATACTTGTAGGCCTGCTCAGGGATTCCAACTCTCTCGAGCAATTCCATGGCTTTGGCCTCAGCCTCACGCTTCGACATGCCCTTGACTTTCATCGGAGCGAGGGTAATATTCTCCATGATAGTTAGGTGTGGGAAGAGATTGAACTGCTGGAATACGAAGCCGACCTCGGATCGAACGTATTTGAGATCCTTAACCGCAGTTTCATCATCAATAGTGATCCCATCGATTCGGATAGTTCCACCACTGTGGGGCTGGAGTCGGTTCAATGTCCTGATGTACGTCGATTTTCCGGACCCTGAAGGACCAAGAATGACGATTATTTCGCCCCTTTTAATCTCAATATCAATTCCTTTCAACGCCCAGAAATCTCCGAAGTTAACCTTCACTCCACTAGTGGAAATGATTGTTTCACTTACATATTCGGTTCCTGGTTTTTCGTCCGTATCGTATTCACTCATGCTAATTCTCCTCCTCCTTCTTTGACCAGTCCAAGACCCTTCTCGATCTTCATCGAGACCCTGGATAGGTAGAATGCAAACACCCAGAATACAAGGGCAGTGACGTACAACGGCTCTAGGAAGTTACCGAGGAAGCGTAAGTCGGTGGCAGGTAGGTCCTTTGCCAGTTTGAAGAAGTCGAGGATGTTGATGATGAAAAGTAGAGTCGTGTCCTTCCATAGCCCGATGAAGACACTGACAATCGAAGGAAGCGTAGTTCGAACTGCGTTGGGTAGTTCCACCTGCAACTTTGTTTGGAAAGGTGAGAGACCTAGTGCAAGTGCAGCCTCCTTTTGCCCACTGTCGACAGCTTGCAAGCCTCCTCTCAACACCTCTGCAATGTAACATCCTCCGAATATACCGAACATCAGCAGCATTCGTATGATGTCCTCTGCGTCATAGAACGGATCCATCATATCAGGCATCAAGAAGACAGCGAACCAAAGCCAACAAATTAGAGGACCAGATCGAACTAATTCGATTAGAAGGATTGATGGAATACTGAAGAACGGCTGGTTGCTCTGACGTCCAAACGCCAGCACCACTCCGATTCCAAAGCCAAGTACACAGCCTGCTGTGGCTACGATGAGGTTGACGAATAGACCTCCCCATTGAGAGGCTTTGATACCGTCTCCCGCTAGTTTGTCGAGAGTACTCGGAACCACTTCTCCAGCGATAATGGCCTCACGCATTTCTTGAGCAGGTGTTCCACCTAGCGTCTCCGCGAAGGACTTGACAAACTCTGGAGGATCCATTATCATAATCGCGTAAAAGAATGTGATTACAGCCCCGATAGAGATGTACGACCTGAGGCGATTAGCCTTGTACTCCTCTGAGATCGAGCAATAATAGAATGAAGCTCCGTAGGCAGCATATCCAATCAGCATGGCCTTTGCGAGATTCAAGATAGGAACTTCACTATGGTAGTTGATTTCACTTGGAACCCATGCAACACCCATTAGAGCAAGACAGATCAAAGTGAATGGAACTAGGAATCTTACTGGCTTATCGGGTGTGGTTCCATAAGCGCTCGCGATGACTGCGAATGTTGGGTATAGAATCCACCACAAGCGCCAGTTCTGATTGACACCATAGCAATTTGATACATTAATGCAAGATGCTGAGCCGGGGGCCTGTGTCATCTGCTCAGTCATCTGCTGACCTACGACCAAGAGCACTCTATTCGCCCAAACCACGTCCCAATCGGCCTCGACTAGAACAAAGTGAGAGAGACCACGTACAACAACGACGATTATCCAAGCTGTA
>JAQXEV010000088.1 GCA_029250665.1 Candidatus Thalassarchaeaceae archaeon
GCAGGAAGAATCAGGGCGTCATCGTGCTTGTTCACTGCACCGGACTGGACGTATCCAATCGCAACCAGACCGACCCCCTTGACATTGAAATGCTGGTCAACCGGGAGCACTAGGCTTTGGCCCTCGGCTCCCGATCCAGCAGCATCCATGTGAGAATACAATTCCTCTCTCAAGTCATGGGCATCGGGCATTGACTCATGAACAGCCCAAGACCCCAGACCAGCTTGTGTCAGAATCATCTTCACCTGGTCAGAATCAACCCACCCTCCATCAACCGCATTTACGATCGCGATGCCACGTGTAATCCCAGCCGCACCGAAAGAAACCAACACTTCTCCGAGCGCGGCATCGACGGCACCGACTTCGACGATGCCGACCTCAGCCACATTCAGAACAGAGAGTAACGGCCGCAGACGCTCAGGGTGTCGGAGGGGGCGGAGCAGAGAGAGTACGCAGGTCTCACCATCCCGCTGTTCCTTGAAAACATAGGACTCGATATCACGCACATCGTTCGATTTGGCCAGTGACCGCGCGAGTTCCTCACTCCCGACGTAGGCGATGTTCAGCACTGGCATGGACCGCGCGGGCAGCGAACCACCCATGAATGCGACGCATCGATTCGCTGACTCAAGCAATTGGTTCAAAGAAGGGGAAGGTCTCCACAAGGCATGGATGAGAGACCCCCAGTCGTCCACTTAGGCCAGAAAACACCCGACCGATCTATGGGGACGCTATCGCATATTCTGGGACCACTGGTTGGATTTATTGTCCCACTAATTCTCTGGGCAGTCCGCTCCCCGAATCTGAAGGAAGAGGACCCTTTGTTGAATTCGCATCTTTCAGAATCTCTCAATGCTTCGATTACTTTCCTTATCGCCGCGATTATCCACTCGGTTCTTTCCGTCGTACTCATCGGCTGCTTGACTTTCGCTGTGCACTGGGTGCTCTACCTGATATGGGCCATCAATGCTAACTCCGCTCTACAGGCTGGGCAGGAGTACAAGTACCCGTTTACCTACCGATTTGTGGTGTGACCGTTGAGGTCTTGTTTCGGACGAGCGGTCTCAGCGCATTGCATCTCTAGCACGCTGCGCTGCGTCCCATTGACTCTGCTCTTCTTCGTTTGAGGGTGTGAATTGTGGCACTTCGACAGGGTTCATCGAGCCGTCGACTGCGACCATGAAGAAATATCCTGAGCAGATTTCCTCGGGGTCCCAGTCTGAGCGAGTCATTCTGCATGATCGGACAAGGACACCGACAGTGCGTCGGCTCGTCCAAACGACGCGCGCTATGGTGCGAATTACGTCGCCTTGGTATGCTGGTCGCTTGAATTTCAGCGCGTCGACGGAAACCGTGACAAATTCTTGATGCGCGAACTGACTAGCTGCCATTCCGGCGGCAGTGTCCATAATCGACATTAGACGGCCGCCGAATAGAGTATCGAGCGCATTTGTGTCGCCAGGAAATACCTCATTCAGTAGCACGACGGGTTCGGAGGAGCGCGGTTCAGCCATCTCTCTCGTTTTGTCCCGCGCGCTCACCCTCCTTGAATCCAACCGCGAGCGGATACGTTCAGAATGTGGTTGTTGAACCGTTGCAGTGAAGCGCTGCGGCCTTCTCGCGCAAGCGTGAGTGGGTCAGAATTGGGCTGGTTGCCTGTGATTATCGATGATCCCGATGGTGGGAGAATCGTCCTTTCCCCTCATCTTCCGTGCGTGCGGATGCCATCAGAATTACGCACGCGTGTGCATTGGGATGGGCTGGCTCTAATCGCTTCGGCAGAGGAAGTAAGTGGATGGCCAGCCGAAGAGAAAGAAGACCAAGCCAGTCCTGGAGTTCATATCGCGGCTGCGATGGCCTCGGGTACCATTCTCGGCCGCCTTCTCGACGATTTGACAATCTACGAAGTCGATGGACCAAGGATTCCCGATCCTGAACCGATGCGGTTACTCCACCACGCCGAAAACGCGCGTGGTGGCATGCCGATATACGCCCTCGAGCCATCAATGGATGACGAGGGTTGGATTGAATGGATGACCCGCGCGGCCGACGAACAAGTCACGATGTCTTCACTTCTATCGAGCATCACTGTCGGGCGGCGATGGAAGAAATTGCGAGCCGCCGCCGTCAGACGCGTCACCGCAGCGAAAGGAGTCGATTCAGAGATGGGTGCCGCGGCTGCCTCAAGCGCAGCCTGGTGGACTGAGGAGAATAAGGGTCTGAGCCAAGAACTCCGAGAGGAGCGCTCCTCACGCTTGGTCGCGCGTATGCGAGGAGCATTGGCAGATCTTCGCGAGGGCAGGGTTGATGACTCTGAGGCGCGAGGGCCTTATCTGATGGTTCCTGTCCATCAACCGAGATTGCACTCGCTGGTCGAGGCTTTCAAAGGCTGGCCGGACGCCGAACCGGTAAACACGCTGAGCTTACAGGAGGACTCGTGATGGACGAAGATGGCCGAATCCGCGTCAATGTTGAGACGCAGACATTTCGTTTTATTCCAGGCAAGCCAATTATCCATGATGATGCGGTTCGGCTCGCTAAAGGAATCAAGTCGGGACCGTGGGTTGTGATTAGTCACAAGGAGCCACGAGCGACCTTCGTAGTCGAGGAGGCTGGCAGCGTTCTCGTGCACGGAATTTCGAGACTCGAGGTTGCTCGATTGGTCATGCAAGAATTATTGCTCAGCCTCGGAATGTCTGAGGAAGGACTCCGTTCCGAGGCTGGTGATATGCTGATTAGTTTCTCTTTTGGGCGCGCCGTTTTGCTAGATTTGGCTTCGGCGCGCTTTGCAGACGCAACCAAAGACGAACGGATTGGATGCGTCCGCATCGACGCCAAGCGTCATGATTGTGAGATTCTGGTCTTCAACAATGGACATGGCGTCGTCACTGGCCAATCTTCCAAGCGCGTTGCTGAGATGGCGGTTCGCCACTGGGCGGCGCAGCTCGATGAGGAAGGCGCATTGGCATGAGCGCGGTTGTTGGCGGGCGCTGGCAAGGGCCGGTCGTCGACCAACACATTCACCTCGATCGTTCGAATCGCTATCTGGCAGCAGTCGAAGAATTTGTTCGAGTCGGGGGGACCGGCATGATGTTGGTTCACAAGCCATCATTCGGTGGAAAATTGCCGATCGACAAGGATGGATATCGCGCGGTTTACAACGAAACTCTGGCGATGGCTGCTGAGGTCCGCGAACGCTTTGAGATTACGGTTGGGGTCGTGCTTGGACCTCATCCGGTCGCTTGGGAGCATCAGATAGCAGACTTAGGAATGGAACGTGCTAGCGAGTTGCATCTTGAAGCGGTAGACCTCGCCCTCAAACACATCGAAGCAGGAGATGCTCAATGCTTGGGTGAGGTTGGAAGACCACACTATCCGGTGAGCGATGAGACTTGGGCGTCTGCCAATGAAAATCTCGCTGAAATCATGGCGGCAGCCGCAGGATCAAGCACCCCAATTCAACTTCATGTCGAGGATGCCGGCGCCCAGACTTACGCCGAACTTGCAACGATGGCCAATAGTGTAGGACTGCCTCTTAGTCATACGATTAGACACTATGCACCAGCTAATGTTTCAGCAGATTTCACGCACGGCCTCGCCTGCACCGTCAGTGTCGGGCGAGGCAGTGTCGAGGCCTTGTTAGCAAGCCACGCATCGACCTCATCTCCATGGGGGATGGAAACCGATTATCTCGATGACCCACGCCGCCCCGGCGCGGTTCTCGGCCCCAAAACAATCCCAAAACGCACTGACGAATTGTGCGCAGCCCTTCTGGCGGAGCACGACCGGGATGAGGTTGAGGAAATCCTCACAATGGTTCATTCGAAATGGCCTAGTCAGTTGTACGGCTTGGAATTCTGATCTCATTTCCAGATGGGAGAACGGAGCTTCGGAGTGAAGGTGAACACACCACCCATTACCATGAGTACGAGGAAGCTGAAGAATAACTGCAAATCTCCGAAAGGTAGTGGATGACCAGCAATCTCAAAGATCATCTTCCAAAGTGGCACATTGATTGGTAGGAAGATGAAGAGCATCGCAACACCAAGTCGCTGTCGCAGAAGCACGAACTGGCGACTCGACAACTCCTTTTGAAATCCGGAGGTGTGCGAGCCTCGACTTACGAACCGAATCGGTCAAAGGTGAGTCTTCAGTGGGGCGGTTCGCGCGTTCATGGTGTAGGGGTTAGCACAAGAGGTTTCCAACCTCTTAGCCCGGGTTCAAATCCCGGTGAGCGCACCACAAATCTCCGGGTCTGATTAGTCACGCCAATCAAGCCAATCGGACCGAACCAGTATCACTCTCCATTTGCTCACTGTGAAGGATTCAAAGGGTGCGGACCAAACGGTCCGATAGATGACGCGCGCCATGGCTTCCGGAATCGCCAGAGATTCTTCCGACTTGGAAGAAGAGTCGCAAATCATTGGTCGGCAAATTTGGCAAATTGTGCCCTATGTCACTCGTTATTGGCAGCGCGCCGTAGGTGGAATTATCGCCAATGTCTTCGCGCGCGCCTTCGATTTGATTCCCTTCATCGCAATTGGAATGGCTGCAGATTACTACAATCCAAATAATTCAAAATTCACCGACGCGAGAGTAGAGAGTATCGTCACCCACGACCTCATCCCGTCATTCGGTCCGATTGGCTCGATTGAAGTTGGATTCGGTCTCCTGATACTCTTCTCATTCTCGATGCTCGCAGTATTCCAAGGATTCAGTAATCAATTGTGGCAGTCTGTCGCCTACAAGGCTCAACACGACATCAGAATGGATGCGACGATGTCACTGATGGATATGGAGGCCTCATATTTCGAGACGAGACAGACTGGGAATCTGATGTCGGTACTATCCGCAGACGTCGCTCAACTGGAAGATATCATCTCGGATTCCAGCACGAGCATTATCCGTATCATCACCACATTCGCAGTGGCTTTTGGCATTATGTTCTGGATGTCGCCAACATTGAGTATAATCCTAATCGCGCCTCTAGTTCTCATCGTCCCGATGGTTGTATGGTTCTCGACACGAGTCCAGCGCCGTTACAAAAAGCAGCGCGAGAGTACCGGTGGCATCATCGCAATTCTCGAGAATGTGCTCTCAGGAATCACTGTGGTTCAGGCTTACAATGCAACTTCTTTCGAGGGGAAAAGAATCGAGAGCCAGAGTGGAGATTACAGAGATCAAGCGATTCAGGCAGCATTCCTTCGAAACCGCTTCATCCCGGGTATCTATGTCGTCGCTGGAATCTCCTTCGGTCTACTCGTCTCAGCCGGAGGCTGGGTTATGTCGACCGGCGAGATCAGCGTCGGGCAATTTGTCACATTCTTGTTGGTCTCGACGAGGATGACCATGCCTATGTTCATCCTCGGTATGCTGTTGAATCAACTTCAGAGAGGTGAGGCTGCTGCTCGGCGAGTTTTCGCTATTATCACCCTCGAGCCATCAATTTCTGACTCGGAGGGTGCTCTTGTTCTGGACGAGCCAATAACGTCAGTGTCTTTCGACGGCGTAACATTCGCTTACCCAGGAACGCAAGTGAACGTGCTAAACGACGTCTCTTTCAATGTCGATGACGGCGGTTTCCTTGGCATAATGGGACACACCGGGGCTGGTAAATCGACAGTGCTGAAATTGGTAGAAAAATTCTACCAACCACAGGTGGGGGCTGTTCGTATAAACGGCCGTGACATCAATGAATTCACGATTCATTCAGTACGTTCGCGTATCGGATTCGTTAGTCAGGATCCATTCCTTTTCTTTGGTACGGTGCGCGACAATGTCGCTTATGCGCGCGAGGCAAGTATTGACGAAGTCCGACTCGCGCTCGAAACGGCAGGAGCATGGGAATTCGTCTCGGAGATGGAAGATGGAATCGACTCGATGGTTGGTGATCGTGGTGTTCGACTTTCAGGTGGACAGCGCGCTCGTATTAGTCTGGCCCGAGCTCTTCTGATGAACCCAGATGTCTTGATTCTGGATGAGGCGAGCGCGGCTCTCGACGCTGAGACTGAGAAGAGAATTCAACAGTCACTTTTCGGCGGCGGTAACGGCTCTAACGGCAAGAAGCGACTCACTCTTGCCGTCGCTCATAGGCTAGCGACGATTCGCAATGCCGACGAGATTATTTCGATGGTTGACGGGGCAATCGTCGAGCGGGGAACTCACGCCGAACTTCTCTCTAACAAGAGCGTTTATGCCTCGCAGTGGGCCATTCAGACTGGTGAAATCGACGCAGAAGACTAAGGCAAAGATTGACGCTGTATTCATCGCAGAGGAATCAACATGATCGAATGGGTCAGGGTTAAGCCGGGCCGAGCCGAGATTGGTTCTCAGAACCGGTCAATCCTCTTCGGTGGCATCGGCCCGAAGCACATGGTCGATCTGAAGTATGCATATGAGATTTCGAAAAACCCAGTTCCGGCAGCAGAAGCAGAGGCACTTATCGAAGCCAAGGAAGCGGGATTTTCGAGTGAGTCAGAGTGGGCGGTAGCCTTCGCACAGGGTGCTATCACAGGAACTGGAGAACTCGAGAAATTGTCTGACCGCTGCAAAGGCACCTACTGGGGCAAGTCTCTCGACGGCCGTCCACACTGGATGGATGACTGGCAATTCCGCATCTGTAAACAGTGGAAGGGTAGCACTCCAAGCACGAGGCTTGTTGCGCGCGAGGCGAGCCAACCCGAATTCGTGCGCTTAGTGAGAGTTGAGATGATGAGGGAGTTCGAATCGGATCCTCCAACATTACCTGCTAATCGGGATATGAGTCGACTGCTAAGAGAAGAGTCGTCAATCATCCTTGGTTTTGGTATCGTACCCTCCTTCGTCTGGGCTTACTTCAACGCGAGCCCTAGCTATATCGAGAGCGGCTGGCCCGGTCTCGTCCTAGGTGGTATTCTTCTCGGACTAATCACCAGCATCTTCTGGCGCCCGAAGACCACATCTTACCGCATCGGGCGCAATTGTGGCAAAGTAAAACCAAATTCGTGAGCAAAACTGAACTCTCAATCTCGAGACCGGTCGTCGATTTGTAGCCCAGGGCGTCCGGTGAAGATTCGCCACTTTCCGCGCAGAACACCCATGCCGTAATTCCAGTGCAGAGTGTAAGTCACAATTGATGAGAGAAAAATTGTCCAAGGCGTTTTGCTTGGCGAGTTGCCTTTAGCCGAGCCGAACCATGCGAGTAGATTGTAGAGAAGAATCAGCGTGAGTAGAGTATGAACTCCTGCTCGTGGCCAACCCAATGGGACAGTGTCAAAGCTCATGTCCCAAAATTCTGGCCAAGCCAAGCCATCGTTCGCGAGTCCCCAGAAGAAGAAGGCAAAGGCGGCTGTAACAATCGGTGGGAAAGCCGCCGTCATCGAGTGTGTGAAAGCGTGTAATTCAGGGTGCTGATGGCTTGCGAGGGTGCGTACCATGCCGTAATTCCCTATTTGTTTCTTGACTCGAGAAAGGTCGCGACGACGGTGCCACATCACCGCGGTTCGGTCGGTCCACAACTTGTGTCCGGCCGAGCGAATACGATGGTCGAGAATGACATCCTCGGCGCCGATCGAACCTTCGTCGAAGCCACCGACCTCCTCAAGGACTGAGCGGCGATATGCGGAATTCACGCCGGGTAATTGAGTAACTTCCGAGAGTTCCGAATCGCCGACTTTCCCATAATTGGTGCCAGCGGTGTAGATGGTCGAACAGAATGCGACATCAATGACTCGCTGCCACAGTGTCGATTCTTCAGGTGGGGCGAAGTTAGGCCCACCTACTCCTGCAACATCCTCTCGTTCAAACCATCGAACCAGATTCGCAACCCAATCTTCTGGTACGATGACGTCGTCATCGGTGAATAGCACAAGTTCTGATTCGGTCGCCTGAAGAGCCACATTGCAAGCATCAGCGCGCGTGCGCGAGCCAGAATCGTCGACAAAGCGCATGCCAGCGGCCTCAGCCGCTGACTTACCAGAATCATTTCCCGGACCGACAACCACAATTTCGAGAGGGCCTCCATAGGTTTGGGAGCCTAAGCCATCGAGGGCGATGGCCAACTCATCGGCATTCCGAACACTCGGAATAATCACGCATACACTTGGCTCGGCCACACTCCGCCGTAGCCGACTCCCATTTCAACGGCTCTCACCAAATGTCACAATGAATTGACATCAAGGATCGTTACTGACTCGGGGCGCGAGGAAGTAAGTCCAAGCCGCGCCGCCATCGTTCGAGTTCCACGAAAGTCTCAGAGGATACCTATCTTGGAACTCGACAGTTACCTCCTCGGTCAGCCCGCCTGCCAACTTGCGGCTAAGGGGGTCGAGGAATTGCAATGAATAGGTCGACTGCGTCGGCTTCGGTGCAACCAATTCCGACATCTCTCCAGCGTCAAAGCGGACATTGACTCCTTCTCCAGCCTCTACGGTCACTGAGACAGTCATCTGATTCTTGTCAAGGCTAAGATCGACCAATTCTCCGACGAACTTCGCCGCACGTAGTGCTCGCGACAGTCTCTCAGCACTCAGAGTCGCCTTGCAATCGAATTCGAGTTCAGGCTGGCGTGGCTCATTGATTGAACCCGTATCGAGTCCTCGCAGAATGCGGTGGACCTCTCCAACTCGTACATTGATTGCGCCAGTCGCGCCATCGTAATCCAACTCGACCAAATCATTAGGGCCGGCGAGGGTCAAAAGATCACGAAGCTTTCCGAGTTCGAGCCCGATTTCGACGGGCTCGACCTCGTAAGTCTCGAAGCAGGCATCTGCGACCGTCACCGATAGCAGTGCCACGTGGGAGCCGTCGACGACGGTCGTGCTCAAGCCATTCTCACCCCAACTGAGTTTTGCTTCCTCAGTCAGTACCGAGAGCAGATCGACGATCTCTCGCATGAGTTGCTGTTTGGCAGTTACTCTAAGCATCCCAACACCTACTTTCTCTCCCTCCAACGGGGGGTTCTTCATGCTTCTGTAATGAGTCTCCAGACTATTTCAATCCACTACAACCCACTTCGTGGGTCCATCAATGATTCATTGATATTCGCGGAATCTGTGCCCACATCCTTCACACGTGCAGATTTTAGTCTCCGGCTCATCGCTCGAACGAGTCTGCATCAGCACGATGAAAATTCGATCCTCATCGCATTTCGGGCAGAGATAATCGCCGACCCACAAGGTGCCTTTGGCGACTTCTTCCTCAACAACTTCAGTCAAGTGTTTGAGCGAGGTCGCAGAGGATTTTGCAGTGGTTTTGGAGAGGTCGATGATCTCACCAGTCATCGGGTCGGTGAACTCTGCACCCTTCCCATCCGAGCCTGAGAGTGGGCCTTCGTAACCGCATTTGTAGTCGGTGCACCTGATATTGCCATCAGGTTGCATGAATCCAAGTGTACCACAATCTGGACAGAACATCTGCTAATCTCCTAATGCTGTGTAGTCACAGACCTTTCATCGCTGGATGAATAGGCATTTCAAGGTTCTTAACAATAGAATCTGCTTGAATCAGCCAATTGTGGCCGTTGCGAGGCGCCATCCCACCCACGCTAATGCTACGCTTCCGAGGATTGTTGTCAACACCATGGTCGCAGTTGTTGAGGGGCTTGATTCTGCTAGACGAATCGTGTCGACGGCGAAGGCTGACATCGTGGTGAAAGCTCCGAGCACGCCCGTTCCGAAGAGCAGAATCGCTTCATCGCTCACTGCGGCTCCGGCTGCCGCGGCTCCGAGGAGAAGTCCGAGGAGCAGTGAACCTGCGAGATTCGCTGTCATGGTCCCCCATGGCATTGTGTCTGCCGGTAACCACTGCTGGAGCGCGTAACGGGCGACTGCTCCGATGGCTCCACCGGCTGCGACGAGGGCTGCGAGCCTGAGGTCCATGCTCGCGGGCAGGCTTGCTGGTTCTTGACCGCTTCCGAGAAGAGGGGGGTTAGTAGCGCGGGATTCAAGCGGAATGGACTTCCCGGGATACTCGTGAAACTGCATTACGACTGGCGTTTGTCTCGCGTCATCGATGGCGACGGAGTCGTCCACGATGAGGTGACATGGACTGGCAAGCGCTCGGCCGGAGCTATTGCTGACCGCTTGTGGGATTTGCAACGTGGGCGTCTGAGCCCAGAGGCGAGGACGCTGGCTGAGCGCTTCCCAGATGCGCAGGCCGATGGTCTGGGTGCGATGTCCGATGCGGATTGGCCTGCGCTTGATGATGACGAATCAAAATTATTTGAGGCGGCTGCTCCTATTCTTGCCAAGCGAGGTGTTGCAGACGCGGCTGGTGATACCGACCGCCGCCTCGACATGCTGGTTTCCGCCGCAGCAGAGTTGCGGTCGGCCTGGACTACGAGCGAGGCGCGCTGCGTCGAATGGACGGGATTATTCCTGTCTGACGTCGATCTTGATGCGCAGCGCGACGATATTCCTCCAGCGGTGGCCGGAGCCGATTCAATCGATTCCGCCGCCACCGCACTTTCTGTTAATCCACCAGCCCATTCACCCAGCGAGGTTGAGTGGCAGGCAATCCGCGAACACGCCCGTGGCGTGGTTGAATTGACCGATCGGTTAGCTGCTCACGAGGATGCAATCCGCGCTCTCGCCCACCAACATGTGCCGAGCCTTGCCGCATTAATTGGCCCACTCGGAGCCGCTCGGTTGGTTACCCTCGCGGGCGGCCGCGAGCGCCTCTCCCGCATGCCATCAGGTTCTCTCCAAGTTCTCGGTGCGCATGCCGCAATGGCAGCACACCGCCGTGGTGCACCACCACCCAAGCACGGAGCCATCCTATTCAGCATGCCACAGATTTCCCGCTCCCCGCGATGGGTCCGTGGAAAAATCGCTAGATTCCTTGCCGGCAAGGCCTCCATAGCAGTCCGTTGCGATCATTTCGGTGGAGAAACATGGGACGAGGAGAAGGTGTCTGAAATCCACAAGGAAACTGAGGCGATCAAGGCCAGATTTCCAAGACCCCCCAAGCGTCGGTGAATGAGATGCCCAAGCCACTCAAACTCGCATGGGGAATCCGAAAAGAGGGCCGTAGCCTCTGGACTCGCAACGCAGTCAAAGGAGTCTCAGTTCGTGCAGAGAGACGCAAGAAGGACGGAAGAAACGAGTGGCGACGCTGGGATCCAAGTCGTTCGAAAGTCGCCGCAAGTTTGCTCAAAACGCGTGGGTCAGCAGCGGCTCTCTTGCCTGAATCTGGTTCTACTTGCCTCTATCTTGGATCTTCTTCGGGAGGTACAGTCAGCCACATCCATGACAATGTCTGCGGGGCTGACAACCATCACGGAGGGCAGGTTGTTGCAGTCGACATCTCTCCGAGAATGATGCGTGATTTAGTAAAACTTGCCGAGCGCCGGCCGGGACTTGTTCCGGTTCTAGGCGACGCTCGAAATCCCATGGTAATCGCTCCCTATTTGCGAGGAAAAGCCGAGTGGCTTCATCAGGATTTGAGCATTGGCGATCAAGCCGAGACATTCGTCCGTATGACCTCCGCCTTCCTTGCCGATGGTGGCACCGCTCTTCTATCATTGAAAGCCGCCAGTGAGCGGTGGATGGAAGGTGGTGATGACGCCAGATATCAGCATACAAAAGGCCTCATCGAAAACTGCGAACACCTCGATTTAATCGAGGTCATTGACATCTCCGTATTCGAGGAACAACACGCGGTATTCCACTGTGTCAGAATTCCATAGCGATTCCAACAACCACTTGAAGCAAAATAAATACCAGCGACAAAACGGACATTACTACGGTAACAATTGCTAAGGTTTTGTCAGGGTGGTTTTGATAATTTGAGGTCTCATTCATTTTCACTGCACCCATGATTAGAGGAATTATCGCTAGTGGTTGGCAACAAATCAAAGATAAACTTGCAATGACTAGTGCAATGATAATCATCGCTGACGTGCTTTGAGGGACTGGCATCCCCTGACCTTGGCTGACGAAAATCTGCTGAGGGGCGGAAGCTGGCGCATTCGGAACTCCTTGCAGGTCTCCCCCTTCTCCCCGCCACCAGGGCTCATCGGAATCTTCAGTCATTCGGGGATCCTCCAAGGATTAGTACGTGCCAGCTGATGCAGCAACGGCGAAGATGATTATGAACAGGTATAATCCGACGAATGCGATAGTCAGTCCGATAGAAATCCATCCAATAATCTTAGCAGCATTTGCCAATCCTTGATCTGGATGTCCGGGATTCTGCTTCGTTATTTCCAACGCTGAATTCGCCATGATTACTCCGGGGAT
>JAQXEV010000118.1 GCA_029250665.1 Candidatus Thalassarchaeaceae archaeon
GGAGGGCCACCTCCAACACTGACTGGTTGGGAGGAATCATACCGCGACCTAACTGGTTTTGACGAGGTGAGTGGACTGGATGGAAGCGGTGTGCTCGTGTGCGTAGTCGACTCGGGAATCGAGATGGATCACCCCGACCTCAGGCACCTTACTCTAGCAGGATGGTTGGATGTAATCGATGGCCGAGATGCGCCCTACGACGATGAAGGCCATGGAACTGCGATGGCGGGTATCATCGTCGCGCAGGACGGTTTGAGAGGTAATGCTCAGGGCGTTGAACTGCTGGTGGCGAAGGCAATCGATGACGAAGGTAGCGGAAGTGATGAAGGAATTGCGGAAGCGGTGAATTGGTGTGTTGATGAACAAGCAGATATCATTTCACTGAGCCTTGGCGGCGAGGGTGGAATAGGATTCGCTGGAATTACAACCGATGAACTCGAGGAAGCCGTTCAAGATGCATTGGATATGGGTGTATTTGTCGTCGCCGCGGCAGGAAACGATGGTCAGGATGACGACGGCGATGTCTCTTCTCCCGGTTCGGTCGCCGATGTCATTTGTGTTGGCGGGGCGACCCGCCTTGGCAATGTATGGAGCGGCAGTTCCGAAGGAGATAACAATGGAAGAATTTGGCCGCCGATGCTTCCTCGATCAGACCCCGATAAGAAGCCGGAAGTCTTGGCTCCGGGGGCTGAAGTGCCGGTATTGATGGCTGGTGGCAGCGGCGACGGTTCATGGTGGGGATGGGCTAGCGGAACCTCTGCTGCTACGGCTTGGGTTTCTGGTGGCCTAGCATTGATTCTCGAAGCCCATCCTGAATTGCAAAGAGAAGGGGCTTCAGGTGGGTCGGGAGCAATCGATTTGGTGAAGGAAGCATTGAGAGATAATTCACAGATGGATAATGGTCAAGATGACCATGACGACCACTTCGGTTACGGAATTTTACGCATTGATTTGATGCTTGAAGCGCTCGGGAATAATTCCTCTGCTCCGAATGCGGTCGGAGAAATAGTTTCGAGTTCTGCAGACTCATCCGGTTCTGAGCAGATTGGAATGAATTCAGATGATTATCAGGCGGAACGAAGGAAGACTCCGAGTGTTCCGCCTGTCAATTCGACGAAGGCGGCAGAATGTTCCGTATCGACGCTTCGGACGAATTCTATCCAACGATTGAACGAAGCGACGACCTGTTGAGCAGAGGTCATCTCTTCCCCTTGACTTGCTTCTCCAACATCTCCAGTAGGCACCTGAGGTTCGAGTGCCATGAGCATTCCACCTGGAGCCAGCAGGTCAAATGCTGCCGCTGCCGCTTGAGCACGATCAAGCTCTGGAAGATCGATGATAACCAGATCTATTGGTTGAGGTAGCGGTGCAGTTCTCGCGGCGTCCGGTAGGGCTGCGCCAGCCGCGTTCCAAGACTGTGTCTCAGCGGCAATTTCAGTCCAATTACGAGTGATTACTTGAGCCCAAGATGAGGCATCATATCTGCGTAGCAATCTATCGATTATTACTCCAAACTTACCACCCTCTTCGATGATGCGAACGGTTTCCGGACGGTTAGTCGACGCCGATTCCTCAGAGGCTGGGTCGCCGCACCAGAGATCCATCATCCAGGCGCTCAGATGACCAATTCCACCGCCGACTATGACAACGTTGCGAGCAGGCACGCGACCCGCGATATCTCGGATTCTTGTGCGAACAGAACGAGTCAGGGGTCGCAGATCCATGTGGATCATCTGCTCGCCAATCGCAGCAGCGATTTCAGGCTCCTCGGAATCTCTGGATTCGTCCTCGCCGAGGAGCCGCTCAAACATCTCCCTCTGTGACATCGTCGGAAGGCCCAATCCACCGCCGATATCACTCATGAGCCAGCCTCGGGTGGTCCTCTCTTGAACCATCCCACGTGCGGATGGCTTCAAGAGGAGTAGGCCTGCCGCCGAGTCGTGACAGATGCTCTTGACGAGGATGATTCGGTCGATGTCGCCGAGTGCGGCAGCTGTGGCCAATTGACCGAGCACGCCGTCCTGCGTAGGCAAGCAAAGGGCGAGGGCGAGGACGTTCTGGTGCAGTGCGTAGACTGTCAGGAAGTCCAAACTCTACACCTTCGTCCAGGAAAACCTGTGAACATCACCTCGATTCTCTCAGACGGAGCCGATAGTCGCACAGATTCCGTCGAGGCAGACGAAGACGAGAAGATCTCGGTTGGGGATGTTTTCGAACATGATGAAATCCTCTACAAAATCACTCGACTCGATAATTCCGAAAATCGCCCTAAGAATATCATGAGCGCGAGAGATATCTCAACGCTCTGGGCAGTTCGCTGTGACAAGGCTGTTGTTCGTTTGACAATGACCGATGGTGAGGATAGTCGTTCCAAGAGTATCGAATGCTCTCCTGAGGATGTCTTCTCATGTGGTTCGATTATGGAAGTCGATGGTGAGCGATGGCGCATTCGTGCCATCCACACAGGTAGAGGAAGAACTCTGCACGGCAAGCGCTCGGCTATCGACATCAAGCGAGTATACCTTCACCCTCCTTACGGGCGAGTTCGTGGTGAAGACCGTCGAGGAAATCGTGATCAGCGCGATGGTCACAGTGATGACCGCCGTAGAGACCGTCACCAGTGATGATTAGCGGCGATTTGTCCAAGGCATGATTATGCTCTTGGCGATGTGCCATGCGACGTCGGGGTTTTCGCGCAGTCGGCGCATGCTGTACTCGTACCAGCGGCTCCCGTATGGGATGTAGACGCGAGTCCGGTGACCTTGTGATGCGAGCCTACGGCGGATGTTTCCGCGGACTCCGAGAAGCATTTGGAATTCATATCCGGGGCCCTTGCCATTGCGTAGAGAGCCCCCTACTTCTCCCGATTCGTTAGTGACTGGCCCCAGACCTCTCTCGCTCAGGGCGGCCAATGAATGATTGATGACAGGCATATCGTGAGATGCGATTGCTGTGTACGAACCGGCGTCGAGTAATTGGTCAATCGCTCGGTTCGTCGCCTCAACTATCTGGTGATAGCCGGTATGCGCAATGTCCTCCGATTCTAGGTAAATTCCCTTGCAAATACGCACATCAGAGGCGTTAGCGAGTTTTTCAGACAAGTTTGCGATGTCCTCTCCGGTACGGAATAATCTGGCTTGCAAAACAGTGCCGATATTGGTCAGTTCTCTCTCGTGCATGGTGGTGACTAGGTCGATGGTGGGTTGAGTAACTCTGTGATCTTCCATGTCGAGGCGAACGAAGATATCGTTCTCAGCAGCTTTCCTAGTGATGCGCTCGATATTTGCAACCGCTGCTGATTGGTCGATGAGCAATCCAAAAGCCGTTGGTTTCAACGAGATATTTGCGTCGAGCCCTTCTGCAACTATCGCGTCTAATACTCGCGCGTATTCTTCGACGAAGAAATCTGCTTCAGCCAGTGACGTGATTTCTTCGCCGAGTACATCGACAGTGAAGCATGCACCCTGTGCACTAATTTGACGCATCACGACTAGTGCACTTTCGAGGTCTGGACCGGCAACATAGCGGTTGGCGACCCATCGAATAATGAATTTTGGAGTGATGGGCATCATCAGCATGATGACACGGCCGAAGACGCCCATGCTGACCTGCGGGTGACGGGAGCACTTTCACGGTTGCTCAAGGGATGAACTCGCGCCCGCGGCGAACTTCAACTCCGAGACTGGCTAATTCTTCAGCGATTGCAGTGCGTTGCCAACCCTTGAACGACTTGCGGTCTAGATGGGCAAAGACCCTTCCTCCAGGGAATGCTTGACGGGTTTTCTCAACCGCTTCACGCAGACTGTGTCTCCAAGGGCCAGTGGGGTCCTGATCCGTCTGCTCATCGAAAACCAGAGCGTAATTTGCTATCAGGTGGCCGAATGGTAGGTCGCTGCGGATTATGACATCACTATGACGCGGCGCATAATGGCCACCACCGAACCCAATCATCACCTCACCCTCTCCTTGCCACTCGCCCTCCGGGGTTGAAGATTCTAAGCCAAGAACGCGGGATATCACTCGCGCCCAGAGGGCCGAGGCATCCGTTCGAATCCATTCAGATTCTTTCGAGCCAATTTCGAGGTAGAGTGTTGGAGTCGTAAGCACCGGGCCGTGGTGGGTGGTCTCAAGGCTGACATCAAATTCCTCCGCGAGAGAAGATGCTTCAGTTTCTTCGCGGAGGGCTCTGTAGATTGCTGCGAAGCGAGGAGAAGGAGGTACTGCTGTCCCCTTCACTCCTCCAGCAAACCCTACTTCGCCATGAGGAATTTCACCGGGAACTCCGATAGCATGGACGGTCAGCGAAGGTATGCCGCTCTTGGCTGCGTGGCGAGAAAGCACGAGCACTTCGTCGACTGCTTGGCCGGTCGCCTCGGCGTGAATCGCATCTATTTGGTCGGCGTGGATATGCAATTGGTCGATGATCAGAAGGTGGACTTCACGGTTCGAATGGCGACGAAGAACACCGTGTTTGAGAACCTCCTGCGGCGACCAGCCATCTAATTCGGAGACAGCGTCGTATAGGTTAACCGAGGCGCTGTCGGCCGATGAGGCGAGCAGCAGCGTGAGCATGTTAGACGCTGCGAGCCTTGCACCTTGAAATCATCCGAAGTCGAGTCCAAGGGCTCGACCTTCGACACCACAGGTTCAAACACCGGAGCGAACAGGTAGAGGTGTGCAGAGAATCATTCCGTTCACACCTGCTCGAGTCGACGACTCCGATGACAAACACATCGTTGTCGGCACCCTCGGAGAATTGGCCAAAATCAGTGCCAATGGGGAACTAGCAAGCAAAGTCACGACACCTTTCCCATCAGGGATCTCCTGCTCGACCGCATTCGAAGGGGCTTGGTTAGGAATATGGGTCGAGCCTGAGATGAGGCTGGCGAGGATGGCCAGCCTCGATATCGAAGCAGATTGGCAAGACGGCGCAACCCGAAGTGCCTTGCGAACCTCGGACGATCCGACTTTAGTCCACCCTGCTGAAGCCATTTGGTCGCGCGCCCTCGATGCAGAACCCACTGCAGTCTGCCAAGTCGAAGGCGGGTTCTGCTTCGCTCTTCGCAGTCGTGGAGTCTACCGTATGGATGTCGAAGCGAAGGAAATTTGGCGTGCCAGCCTGCCAAGTGTAATCGATGGAAAACGACGAGGGCAAGAAACTGCAATCTCGATGTCGGTTTCGGAAGAAATACTCCAGATTTGGTTCGACAATGGACTCGTCGTCGATTTGTCGATGGAAGATGGTCGCGAGCTCGATAGACGAAATCTTCGAGTCGGCGAGCGAATTGAAGCAGTATTCCACTCACAGAATGAACATCTGCTCGCCCTATCAACAGGCGGAATTGCCAGAACTGATTCAGAACAGGTTCTCGAATCCCATCCGACATCCGGACCTGTGATGGCAGCTAGGTATCAGGACGGAGCCTGGGAATTTACCGGATGGAGAATCGATGGACGCCTCTTTGAAGGAACACTCAAAATTTCGAAGCGATCAGAAATCGGAGTGGGATTCGTTGGCCAGCGAGTGCTAACCAATGATGGCACGCTGGCCGATTTCCCATTCACTCGTTCTTGACAGTGTGGCCACACTTGCCACAGGTTTTGCGGTCAGCGTGGATACCGAGGAAGACACCGGGACCACAAGTTGGGCAGGTCTCACCGCGGACAAGTTCTTCGCCCTCGATAGTGTACTTCGACCACTTCGCATTAGCGTTAGGATTGTCTGACATCACTCATCGCCCCCTTTTGGCTTTGGGTTGAGCTTCGCGTGCCTCTTGTGCACATACTCCGGCTCTAGGGTAGCGGCTTCTGAATCGCCGTAAATCAGAGCAATTCCAGTCGTCTGCGGGCGGCCGTAGCGGGTGCTGACATCCTTAACGAAAGTCAATTCCTTCTTCGATCCCGGCTCGGCCTTGGCTGCAGCAGCAACCATCTCTGCGAGTGTCGGTGTGGATCCGGTCGAATGCTCCCAGCGGAAGCGGAGTTCGACACGGTTCAGCAATGGATTTTCTTTTCTCTCAATTATCTCCATACAGATTCCTCCTTCAGCGGATATTTACCTTCAGCGCGTACGACCCAGGGCTGTCTATATTCAGTCGCTGTGCGACCTCGGATCGTTTTGGGTGCAGGATTACCACATATCCGGACCAGTCGGTTGTAACTGGGGCGGATGGGCAATGCATGCACTGGACTGGATCGTTCTTTTTCTCTGGATCGGGCAGAATGCGATTGCACTCGCCGCAGGCGAAGGGCTTCTTTGCCATCTTCAGTCACCTCGAGTCAACCAATCGTGAGCGCCCAATCCTGACATCTTGCAGTTTAGGCCAATCTTGCTTGAACGAGGGTCGTTTTGGTTGATCGCCTTTGAGACGATGCGAGAGCGGACGAAGGAACCTTCTTCGATGTGCTTTCCAGATTGGGCCCCTTCGATACGACGAATTCCCATATTGACTTGAACGGGTTCGTCGAGAATCTGCGACTTGTGAAGCAGAGCCTCAATTGGACCGATACGCACGAAGGCGCCATACTCGGAGATTTCTGACACAGCGCCATCGACAACTTCGTTGGCATCCATGGTGAAGTGGAGCGCCTTGAAGCGGACTCGCTGATAGATCGCTCCATCCCCGTGAATTATCTTGCCGCGGCCAACGGTTTCGTGGTTGAAAGTCAGCAAAGTGTAATTCTCATCTTCATCGAATCGACCCTCGAAAGCGGCGTGAGCCAACTCATCGATGTGGTCCTCGAGCTTTCGGTCCTTGCGGATGTATTCCGCAGGGATACGGATGGTGTCCTCCATGGTCACAAGACTGTACATTTCCTTCTCCTCCAATCGCCGGACCGCTCCGAGTTCAGTCGGAGGAAAGGCAGGTTAACCCTCCCGTCCCTCATCGGCTGTGCCTCAAGAGGAGAGGTCCGTGCGATTCGCCGACCTGCGCCCCTCGTATAAGCGCAACGGATGAGGATATGCCCCTGTAAATCGGTCGGCAATAGTGAAAGTCTGCTCAGACCGTAGGTCTGATTGATAGTATGGCCCGAACGTTCAAGTGGCTCGGAAAGGGCAACTTCGCCTCTGATGAGCATGCGGTCTGCTGATTTCGGAAGGTTCGGCGAGCAAAAAGCAGTGCTTGCCGTTACCTGTTTGTTGCTGTTATCCATCTCGCCGATGATGTATGCTTCCGATAATGGTAGCCAATCTCTGACCCAATTAGATGAGTCAAAAGCATTCACCGGAATCATCGAACCTTGGTCTGATGGGGAGCAACCTTGGCCTCAACCAGGCCGCCTCGCTCAAAGGACCTCGGTCGGACCAGCACACTCTCCTGATGGAGGCGCTGGAAGCGGTTCTCCTGCTGATGCTGTGGAACTGGCATCGGTTGTCGACCCGGTTGTGAATTGGGTCTACGGGTCGTACTCCATCGGAACTGATGCGCTCGGCACCCCAGTGGCTGATCTCAGCGGACAAATCGATACCGAAGATGCAGCAGCCGAGCGCTGCGGTGGAGATTCTCTCTTCACGATTATCATTCAGACGGTTGCTGTTGGCGGTAACGACCACAGTGTGATGCGGATTGTCGAAGGTGAGGATGCTGATCTTGCTTGGGAGGTCGACTTGGGCGCGACTGAGATTGTCAAGGCATCTCCTGTCGTCGTTGACCTTGATGACGACGGAAGTCAGGAAGTCATCGTCGTTTACGATGCGGCCGGCACGATGTACGTTGATGCTTACTCTCCTCAATTGCAATGCTCGGTGACCGGTTGGTCATCTGGCGGATCGAAGAGCGGGGAATTGCTCTGGACCTACAGCGATGATTCTCTGCGAATTAGTAGTAGCGAGGGACCTTACACCTCATCTTTGTTCGGTGGCCATAATCCCACCACCCAGCCACTTCTGGCCGACTTGGATCTCGATGGTGATGCCGAATTGGTTTTGGCCGCCATCGATGAGATTAGCGATAATCCAGTCGTCGTCGCACTTCCTCTTGCTGCGAATGGCGCTCCGACCCCAATTTGGGAGTCGACTCTACAGGATGGAAGCCATCCTTCAGATCCGGCATTCGCGCAGGTTGATGATGAGACTGGCTACGTTCTGTTGACTACTACCCTGGCTTCAAGCGGAGCGATGTGGGTTTGGAAATTGGACTCAGAGACTGGTGATCAGAAATGGGGCGGTCTGAGTCTGTCGAATCTTGACGGAGATTCAGATGTCCCGCACATTCGCTTACCTGGCCCTATTGTAGCTAATCTCGATTCGGATAGCACTCCTGAGATGATTATCACCATCCCGACAGATGCAGATGGTTCGAGTTCGGTCGATGGCGCCGAGTACCGCGGCCTCGAAATCGATGATGGTAGTGAAATTTGGTCATTCGAGGCGGTCAATGGCTACGCCGACGCCCCTCCTCTTGCAGTTGATACCGATGACGACGATGTAATCGATAGAGTCTGCTGGGTCTCATGGTATCAAGAGACGACAGCAAGACACGGGCACGCTGGGTGTCACGATGTCTCTGGGAACAACCCTCAGCTAGATTGGCACCACGACCTTGAGCAATCGAGCGGCGCGCCGAACGATGAGATTGCTGTGGCGCAACCTGTCTGGATGGATATCGATGGAAATGGTGCACCCGAGTTGCTAGTTGCATATGGGCGCACATTGTGGGCTTGGGACGGCGATACCGGGACTCAAGCGGCAATTAATGACAATTGGAATGACGAGGTCGAGGTCAACCATCGAACTTGGTCGTCACCTGCTCTGGCAGATATCGATGGCGACGCAACCCTCGACATCATTCTCGGCGATACTGTCGTCTCGACTGCAGTTGCAGATGTTAGACCGCTGCTTGACGGGCGCGCGATTGAATTCAATCCGAGCGCACCCAACCCTGGCGAGGAAGTGACGGTAACCGCCTTCTTTGAGAACGCGGGAACGGCGGAAGTCGACCGAGCTGTAGATGCAATTCTCTATGCAGACGGTGTCGAAATCGCCCGCCACAGAGCAGATACACTCGAGCCGACCGATCCTACGGGTTCTGCCGGCTTCGAATCATTCTCTGTCGATTGGTCGGGAGCACTTGGAGAGTACGAATTTGAACTGGTTCTCGACCCTTACCAGAATGTCACTCAATCACGCTACGATAACGACGAGCAGGTGACAAGCCTGACAATTGTTCCACCGTATAATGCAACATTCGAAATGCCGACCAATCCGGTCAGAGTCAATCCAGGTGATTCAACTCTGAGTCAGCCGACCGTTCGTTCAACCGGACGATTGGCTGGCATCTGGAGCCTCAATGTTGACGCATCCGCTTTACCGCAAGGCTGGACTTGGAGCGATGAGACCCCGGGAGGAATATCATCCATCGAGATAGGAACGGATGCAACATGGATGCCTTCTCTGTGGATTCATGCACCAACCAACGCAGCCGGCTCAGACGCAGGCTACCTATCCCTAACCCTGACACTTGACGAAGATACAAACGTCAGCGCATCTGGAGTACTACCTGTTGAAGCAAATCGAACAAGGGGTCTGTCTATCAGAGGGCCATCAGGCACCACGGGTAGCACAGGCTACGGTCTGATTGGCGACTCAGCAAAGGCTTGGCTCATCGTCGAAAATCTCGGCAATGCCGATGAGAACTCGATTTCGATGTTCTGGGACAGTACCGCTTGGGATTCAGCCGAGAATAGTCTCGCACTTTACGACGAAGATGGAAATGAAATTCCAGCCCTACGCCTCAATGCAGGCGAGCAACGGATTGTCACAGCAAGGCTCGGAGTACCATCCGATGCGGGTCTCGCTGACAGCGTCTCGACCCCTCTGACTATGTGCGTAGGAAGTGGAGAGGAGGAGACCTGTCAAACCGTGCAACTAGAATTCATTGCATCTGGCACCATCACCGAAACCGCTCATCAGTTGAGCATGCCGGAGAGCACACTCGAATGGACAGTTACCGCCGACCTCCCAGCCTCAAATGGAATTCTCGATTGGAAGATATCAGAGGCTGGCATGGGCATCGAAAATTGGCTCTGGTCCGCCTCTGGAGCACTTTCGATCTCCGGTGATGACATTACCCTATCTGGGATTCCAGGCTCGAGAGTCAGCGGAACCCTGTCACTCGAACTCCCTGTGGATTCGCCACCTGCCTACCACGCATTCTCGGATGCAAGCAGTCTCGGAGCTGATCATTCCCTCAGACTCTCAGTTGAGGTTCTACAGATTTACCGAGCCTCACTTACACTCATCTCCCCTACCGACTCACCACATATGGTTGAGGTCGAGGAAGCAATCCCGACCACCGTCCGTCTCTACAATCCTGGCAACGGCGAGGACACCTACACCATGTCACACACACTAATCCTCGATGACAACCTCGCCGAAGACCCAGGTGTCCAAGTCACCTTCAGTAGCGAGGAGATTACTCTGAGCGCCGGCAGCCTACGGACCCTCCCCGTCGAGGTTGTCCTTCCAGACACAACGCCGGCAAGAACTCCGGTTAACATCGAAATCACCATGACTAGCGAGGGTGACAGTTCCATATCTTCGACAATTACCCTCACCCTTGAAGCACGTCAGGATCACCGCTGGGAAATTGAACTATCAGCCCAAGAAACCTCCGTAGAAGACAGAACCTTTGCAGTTAATCCTGGCGACTCATTCATCGTGGAAATTTCTGCCACAAACATTGGTAATCTTCACGATGATATCGAAATTGCAGCTTCTGGCATCATAACGCCCGAAGGAACTGATACAGCGACAGATTGGGTCATAGTCGGTGATGCAGAGACATCAGTCGCTGTCAATGCCAGCACCTATCTCGAATTAATCATCGAAGTTCCTGAAGGTGCTTGGAACGGAACCACATACGAGGTAAGTGGTACGGCCACCGCCTTCGATGTAGAAGTGGCTTCATTCTCATTCACAATCGAAGTTGCACATGTGGCTGGATGGACGGCTGTTGCAGCCGATGCAGACCTAGAGATCGACCCCTCGGGGTCGACGGTTTCACTGAGTATCATCCAGCAGGGCAATGCCCCGACTAGGCCTTACGCGTCTGTTTACGTGACAGGAGAGACAGGGTGGGTTGTCGAAGCGCCAGAGAACCTACCAACTCTCGAACCGGGCAACACTGCTCCACTCGACCTCGAAATAACACCGCCTGAAACCGCAAGACACGGACGGACTGTCGAACTTCACATTAAACTCAGAGAAGGGGATGGAAGCAGCGAGGCAACCATCACTCTACCACTGCGAGTTGCTGTCATCCACGAGTTCTCACTCGTGGGATTAGGGAATTGGATAGTCTCCAATGACGGCGGGTACCCTCACGCAGAATTGCAAAACCTCGGCAATGCGCCCACAACGATTTCACTCGAAGTCCTCAGCCTACCGCAGGGTTGGACGGTCTCTGGACGAACACATGTTGTAATCGGAGTCGGAGAAGTCACGGGAGTCCCTCTCGAAGTTATTCCTGATTCAGAATGGGATGGATCTTCGAGAACGATTCGGATTTTAGCTCAGGATGAGGCGGGGAATCAGCGTGAAATTTCTCTCGATACTCAGTATGAGGATCACTCATGGGCTTCCTCGCCGATTATCGTCGCAGTAGAGGGCGATAGCGCTCTTCTTGGAATTCACGGCACCTCTCCCGCATCGGAAGTGATGGATGATGCACAATTCAACCTTGATTGGGACTTGCAAGGGGGTTGGGTTTGGCAGGCGGTTTCTAACGGAGTCGGAACTCAATTGACGGTTGATTCAGACTCCGTTTTACCTTACAGCGCTTACGTCATCGAGCCATCGAGTCGTTTTGCTACATGCACTATCGATGGCTCGGCGGTTTCGGTCGATGCCGAATGCCAAGTTGGTAATGGCACCGAATCCTTCGCATTCACAGTTATGCTCATCGACGATGAAGGGTCGATGTTGGATTCTCACGATGGTTTCGTTGCAGCGAATACGACCTCGGATCAGATTAATCTGAGTGCGTCCACTTGGAATCCGAGTCCGGGAATGAGGACGCTGACTATTCGATTGCTTGATGAGCGCGGAGCCCTCGTCGCTTCGGCCGAGCGAGATTTCGAGATTCGTCGAACCGATTGGAATGTTGGACTCGTTGGCTTGGAGATCGAAGGGGAGGGTGCTTCTCAGAAGATCAAGGTCCTGACCAAGAGAGAGTATCATCACCTACTCACCGATGCTGATTGCAGCATCGAGGTGACTGCTGGATCACACAGTGCAATTCACTCAATCGATGTGACGGGAATATATCCTCCAGAACCTAAGTTGGACCGACCAGATGTGGAGGATGGAACTGAGATGATTGTGACCATCCAATGCCTATTCCCTTGGGATGAAGATTCTGACTCGAGCGATGATGAGGCTCGATTGATTCTCTCGGGTGGTTCGATTGAATCTGGTGATGGATTCGAATGGGGGACAGCGCTCGGTTCGGCTGGCTTGGTCATCGTTCTAGCCCTGACTCTGACTTGGATTCTCTACAACCAGCGGGAGCGCCGCAAATTGTTAGAGATGACCGAGTCGGTGATTCAGAAAAAGAGTAAGCGAAAGACCCCCGAATTACCGGAAGTGCCCCCGCCTGTAGCTGAACCTTCAGTAGCAGCCCCTCCACCCGTGATCGAAACGACTGAGGAAGTCCCAGAAATCGAAGAGAGGAACCTGGACGAGTTCGAGAACAGGTTCAAGCGTCTGACCGGTGGCGAGTGACCGCCGAAGGTGGTCCTATGAGTCGCTACATACCCCCCAGCCCATTCTACACATTCGAGCCATTGCGCCACGATCCTCTAGATATGATTCCGCTGATTCAAGCCTCACAGGGTGGCGACCATTCAGAGATTAAGGCGGTCGAGGAAATTCCCGCATCAATTCTCTCACTTGAGGAGGGAGAGAAGCCAGAACTCGACCCAGCGATGATGCTATTCCTGACCTGCGTAGCTTGGAAGAAAGATGGCGGGATTCCTGAACCGCTGGATAAGGGAGTGTCTCGTGAGCGCCTTGGAAGATTCCCAATCGAGGGTGGTGATGCGCTCGCTTATCTTCTGGACAATACCATCGAGAAGGCTCAGGACGGATTGCATGACCTTCTCGCAAAATTAGCACTCGGCTTCAACGAGGAATACCTCGGCGAAGGAGGGTTCTCTCATGGGGCAGGAGGTCTCGAGTTACGTGGTTGGCTCGACGTGAAAGAGGTCGTCATTCTGCGTCGAGTAATTCAGCGAGGTAAGTGGTCTGTCGACCCCCAAGAGCCGCTAGATGGCGGGGTTGCAGATGCCTTCCGTCATCTGACGATTATTCTGCGAGGCGCCGAAAAAAGGCGCTGTGGCCTCTTGATGCGAAGGCATGCTTGAATCGTAGTGAATCGTTCTGCCCGCTTAGTTTCTCTTCAAACAAGTCGGAGAGCGTACAATTCGTCATAGATTGGACGAACCTCATCGTGAATCGCTTGGTGAGCAGAGGAGAGTTCGCCTTCGCGGGCTCGATACTCTGCAAATTCAGTGGAGTCCCAAACCGCATCATACCAATGCTTGGCCCAGATGCCGTCGCATTGCTTCGGGCCGGATTGCCAAGATAGCATCGCTGAATCATAGGGTATGCGAAGAGCGTGACACAATTTGAAGAGCATCGCATTTGGGTCGCGTAGGACGTCTCGCGAGTCAACAATTAGTGGGTTGACGCCGGATTCTTTGACTCGCTCGACCAGCCTCGCTTGTTGTGGTAGTCCTGTGGCCCAAGCATCGATCGCATCTGTTTTCTTTGCGAGGGAAAGGAGGACCTCGCGCGGGTCACGAATTAGGAAGCAAGTAGTCATCGAGTTGATCCAGTCAAGTTCCATTCCTTCGGTGATGTGGTGACACATATGTTTCTGGTACCAAATCTTCGAGCCGTCGGTTGGGTTTCCACCAAGATTCCGGACGACGGCTCGCCAATCGCCCTCGCCATTTTCTATTACTTCACTCGCACCAGCGTGCTGTATTCCGGTCGCTGCAAGATAGTGGGCGTAAAGCGGCTCATCTGAGCAAAATGTATCGGCGCGGCTATCGAATGAGTACATCATCGCGGTTGAGATATTGCGCGGACCCGACCACATTGCAATGTGCTTAACTTGGCTCAACTCAACCACCGCACTCACTTCGAATCATCTCGATGTAGAGGTTCTGCAAACGCTCAGCCATCGGTCCGCGTCGCCCACTACTCATCGGCTCGCCATCATACTCAACAACCGGAGTCAAACCAGCAAAAGTTCCTGTGACGAAAGCCTCGTCGGCAGTTCGAACATCTTCGATTGTGAAATCCTTCTCGAAACTCGGGATTGCGTTGGCCTCACAGAGGTCAAGGATTTTTCGACGGGTGATGCCGTCGAGGCAGAATTCACCCGTCGAAGTCCAAACTTCTCCATCTCTGACGATGAAGAAATGTGTTGAATTGCAAGTCGCTACATTTCCATTCGGGTCGAGCATCAAACCTTCATCGCCACCCTTTCGGCCAGCATCGAGGCAGCCTGCTATGCAATTGTGCTTAGACAGGCTGTTGATTCGTGGGTCCTGCGCATTCTGTGGTCCACGAATGATGTCAACTGTGACCAAACTGATACCGTCGATTGCGCGTTGTGGGTTCGCCTCCTTGTATTCCGGGATGATAACAATTGTAGGAGGTCCCGCCACAACCCACGGCGCTTGGTAGGGAGTTGGTTTGAGGCCACGAGTAATAATCAAGCGAATGTGGACTTGGTCGTGCATCTGGTTAGCACTCACAACCTCTCGAATCCGCGCGAGCATAGTATCTCGGGAAATTGGAATCTCCAACCCGATGACCTCCGCCCCATGCCAAAGCCGATCTAGATGGTCATCGATGAAAACCAGGACATCCTCGTGTAGACGAAATGCCTCCCAAACACCATCTCCGAGCAAGAAGCCGGCATCCATCACCGAGACCTTTGCATCTGGACGCCGAAACAACTCACCGTCAATTGAAATCCAAACATCGGCATTGCGAGGGTCGTCGACGTATTCGTGAGTGCCCACAGCAGACCCTAGGGGCACCAACATTTCAGAATGTCTGACCGGTCAACCGCTCATACATATCAGCATAAAGAGCCGAAGTCTGGTCAATTATCTCCTGCGGCAAAGCAGGAATCGGAGGCTCCTCAGTACCTGTCTGACGAGCTTCATACAACTCTGCGTGATGACCGGTTCCTAGGTAATGTCCACGAACGAATTCCTTCGACAATTGTACAATCTCACCATTTGCGTATGACTCAGCATCCCACCAACGATCTTCATCCAGCGTGCCGAATGAATCGACAAGCACCGGTACACGGCCAGCGCCAAGAGCGAATTCCTTCTTCCCATCGACGTGAATCAGACCACGTGCACCAGCCTCTACCTCGATGATTTCATCGACCTTGACAGCAATGTCGAGAATCGCATCGAACTCTTCGCCAGTCAAATTTGAAATTTCCAAAGCCTCTTCGCGTTCGAGCAAACGATCGAACTTCTCGAACTTTGTAGAAACCTCAAGGTACGGTTTCGGCAGTTTCACGCCCTGTTCCAACTCTGTGCCCGGTTCAAACCCGAACTCTTCTGCTGGCGCATCCCCTCGAGCATACCTACGCCAGCCACTACCAGCCAGATAATGCCTGCAAATGACCTCAAGAGGAACAAACACATTTTCTCTGTCCTTTGCAATAGCACCAGGTTCTCGGACCACGTCGAATCGTCGTGCTAACACGCGGTCCGGCGCGTTCATCTCGATTACATGCGTATCACAGATGCCCGCCTCCTCAACCAATTGGAACCAATGACAGGAAGTGCGGTTGAGGGATTCACCCTTTCGAGGTATGAGGCTTGGGATGATTTGATCGAAGACAGATATTTGGTCAGTATAGCGAAATTCGATGATATTGGGATCATCCGTGCTCCATACCTGTTTCACTTTGCCATGGTAAATCATCTCGCCCATATCGCCCCTGCCGTGCCAGCCGCCGATGAACATTGCTGATGCTCAAATTCAATTTGTGATGTGGGATTTGAGAATTTGATTACCTTTGACGCTCCGTATGAGCAGGAATTCTCACATGTGAGAAAGGTACGATGCAACGCGGGTCGAGTCTATATCCGGACTTCGACCCGTCTGACTCGTGACGACTACACGTCCCGGTATCGAGAGGATATTCTCTTGGTCGGCTCTCGATGAAAAGTCGAGGGTTGCTATTCTTGTCACCATTTTTCTTGTCGTCTCGATTACTCCCGCTGTCGGTCAGAGTATCGAGACGGGATGGCAAGTCGTCGATTCAGGTACTGATGCTGATCTGAACGCGGCAGTGACTCATGGTGAATCTGTTTGGGCCTTCGGAGATTCAGGGACTGTTCTATTGAGTGAGGATGGAGGGGTGTCCTGGGTGATTCAGGAAACTCTGGGAGATTCCGACCTAATCGCCGCGGATTCATTCGATGATTCAATAGCAGTTCTTGCCTCAGATGGTTTGGTCTATCTTATGGTGGGGCTGAATGCCGATTGGCAGACTCTTGATTCTAGTCGGACGGACATGAGAAGTCTGGCTGTGACTGGGGGCGAATCGCTGGTGTTAGTTGGAGATTCAGGTATTATTCTAGAGTATTCAAGTGGGACCTGGGCCGAGCGCACCAGCGTCTTCGACAAAAATCTGAATGATGTTTCTTTCCGTGATGATTTGAATGGATTTGCCGTCGGAGACGAGGGTATGATTCTCGCAACAACCGATGGAGGTTTGTCATGGGATTACCGTGAAACTCCATCCGGAGCAGAGGATTCTACACTAGTCTCCGTTGAATACTTCAATCCATACCGAATGTTCGCTGTCAGCGATTCGGGGCAGATTCTCTATTCCACTTCTGTAGGTGGCTTCGAGTGGCATTTGAGGGAAATTGAATCGATGGGATACAATACATCTCTAGGAGCATCACTTACCTCTCTAAACGTGGTCTCATCATCTAAGATTCTCTTCGCAGGAGAAGATGGATTCCTCGGTTTGAGTCTTGATCAAGGACTCAATGTTGAGGATAACATTCTGCCGGAAGGCGTGAGCACTTCATTCAATGATCACGCCATGTTCGATTACTTGGCCGGAATCGTCGTTGGTGATGGAGGTGTCATCCTCTACACCGAATCCGCGGGTGAGAACGACCGCGTTGGATTCGAGATTCCAGATTACAATGACTTCGGTGAATTCGTTGAATACGCCGATGAGATGCTAATAGGTGGATTCATCGCCACTGTGAAGGTAGTCCTCTTCGGAATTCTGTTCGGCTTCCTCATAGGAGTTATCCTAGCGATGATGAAGACCGCTCCAACCTCTTTCAAGAATCTCTTCGAAGGCGTTCAATTACCCATTGTCAAAGGCATAGGAGGGGTCCTCTCTGTTACTTCGGTGGTGCTCATTTACACGGGAGGTAGTAGATTCGGAGACCTCGGACTTGAGGGATTGGAGTACATTTTCACGCCGGTTGGCGACCCAGAAGGTTTCGCAATGTTTGCACTCGGAATCGGTTTGTTGGCCTTGGGAATTCAATTCATTCTTGCAGATTTGAAACTCTCTGGGCCTCTATTCAAGGTACGCCCACTAAACACCCTCGCGACGATCTACACCGATTTCTTTAGGAATACTCCTTTGATTGTCCAATTCTTCTTCATCCACTTCGGGTTAAGTTTGGGAATGAGGTTACAGCAAATCTTCGAGGGGGCATTCGGAGATGCTGGTTTGGACGGCCTCGACTACTTCTTCTATGGAGATCGCACTTTCCTGAGTGCAATTTTCACGCTCGGACTCAACTCTGGCGCATACCAGTGTGAGACAATCCGAGGGGCAATTGCGGCTATTCCAAGTGGTCAGATGGAAGCAGGACGGAGTATTGGGTTGACATATCTTGGAACAATGAAGTTGGTAATTATGCCACAGGCAATTAGGATCTGTATTCCACCTATTGGGAATGAAATGGTCAATCTAGTGTTGAATTCGTCTCTAGCGATGGTCATCGGATATTCTGAACTCTCCCGACAAGGTAAGCTGATGGTAGCGACCACCTTCCAGATTTTCTCAGCATGGGGCTTGGTGATGATATCCTACTTTGTTGTGACTTGGACTCTAGCGATGCTGTTGAGGCGTCTTGAGGACTGGTCGCGAATACCGGGTTTGGGAATTTCAGGAGGTTCGTGAATGTCACAAGTCGTTCTCTCAATTCGCGACCTGCACAAAATCTACGCAGGCGGAGTTCACGCCGTTCGAGGAGTCTCCTTCGATGTACATGAGGGTGAGTCGGTCGCGATCATCGGTTCGTCTGGCTCGGGTAAGTCGACTGTACTGCGTTGCATCAATCGTTTGATTGAGCCGACCGACGGTGCGATTCTACTACGCGATAAACAGATTAACACGCCCAGTGCTGATGTTAACGAGGTTCGCAGCAGAATCGGCATGGTTTTCCAATCCTTCGAGTTATTTTCTCACCTGAAGGTCCTCGATAACGTGACTCTCGGGCTAAGGCACGTTCGTGGGATGAGCAAAGAGGAGGCGAATGAGGTGGCTCTCGAAGTACTTGGGCGAGTCGATATGCTTGAGCGAGTTGATGCTTATCCAGGAAATCTCTCAGGTGGGCAAAAGCAGCGAGTCGCTATCGCTCGCGCGCTAGCGATGAAGCCTGAGGTGATTCTCTTCGATGAGCCGACCAGCGCGCTCGACCCCGAGCTCATTGGATCGGTGCTGCAAACCATTCGTGGGCTTGCCGATGAAGGAATGACGATGGTTATCGTCACTCATGAAATCAATTTCGCGAGAGATGTAGCAGATCGCATCGTCTACATGGATCATGGACAGGTAGCAGAGGAAGGGCCTTCCTCAATTGTCAATGAACCGAAATCCGATCGATTGAAGAAATTCCTTTCGTCGATTAACGAAGAGCACTGATTAAAATCAACGTCTGTATTTTTCAGACGGTTCGAATTTCTACTCAGATTAGGCCCTGAGCGGTCATCGCCTCTGCGATCTTGAGGAATCCAGCGATATTGGCTCCAGCGACGTAATTGCCAGACATGCCATACTTCTCAGCAGTCTCGTAGGCTTCCTTGTGGATATTGACCATGATAGCATCAAGTCGTGAGTCGACCTCCTCACGCGACCATGAAAGACGCAGAGAGTTCTGGCTCATTTCGAGTCCGGAAGTAGCAACGCCACCGGC
Organism: Candidatus Thalassarchaeaceae archaeon; assembly: GCA_029250665.1. Classification (GTDB taxonomy): domain Archaea; phylum Thermoplasmatota; class Poseidoniia; order Poseidoniales; family Thalassarchaeaceae; genus MGIIb-O1. Next base: position 19,225 of record JAQXEV010000118.1, read on the forward strand.
ATTGCTGGCCTTTCCTGGAGCGAATAGCACACCATTCGTTTGGAAGACTTCGACAGCATCGGGAGTACAAGGCATGTTAGCACCCTCTGCCACAGCGATGACTTCGTTGGCGACAAGCATCTGAGCCTCTTCACCATTAATCTCATTCTGAGTAGCACAAGGCAGAGCTACATCGACATTGACGTTCCAAAGTCCGTTGAGCGCCGGTTCAGGCTCCGATTTGGTGAAGGTGACGCCATCAAAATGGGATGCAAACTCGGAGATGCGCCCGCGACGGTTGTTCTTGAGATCCATAATCCAATCAAGCTTCTCGCGGTCGATACCGGCTGGATCGTGGATCCAACCTGATGAATCAGACATAGTAACTGGGATACCACCTAGGTCGAGGACCTTCTCACAAGCGAACTGGGCGACGTTGCCGCTGCCACTGATAGAGACTGTCGCTCCCTCGAATGACTTACCCTTGGCTCCGAGCATCTCACGAGCGAAGTATACCAAGCCGTAGCCAGTCGCTTCTGGACGAATCCGCGAACCGCCGTATGATCGGCCCTTTCCAGTGAGTACACCTGTGAATTCGTTCTGCAATTTCTTGTACATGCCGAACAAGTAACCAATTTCTCGGCCACCAACACCAATGTCGCCGGCCGGAACATCACAGTTTGCGCCAATGTGGCGCCAGAGTTCCATCATGAATGATTGGCAGAAGCGCATGACTTCCCCGTCTGACTTGCCCTTAGGGTCGAAGTCAGAGCCGCCCTTTCCGCCGCCCATTGGCAATTGCGTCAGGCTATTCTTGAAGACCTGCTCAAAGGCGAGGAACTTGAGGATTGACTGGTTGACTGAAGGGTGGAAGCGAAGACCGCCCTTGTACGGGCCAATTGCACTATTCATCTGAATGCGGAATCCACGATTTACGTGAAGCTCACCTTCATCATCATACCATGGGACACGGAATTGAATGATACGCTCAGCCTCGACCATGGAACGGACTACCGGGAGATATTCAGGGTGGGCCTCGATAACTGGGCCGAGGCTGTCGAGGACTTCTTCCACTGCCTGATGGAACTCAGGCTGGTTTGGATCTCTTGCAATTACGCTGTTGTACACTTCTCTCATCGTCTTGTCCATAGGGTTCACCGACGTGTTGAACCGATTCTCAGTATGAGCACCGGGCGCTTCGGCGACCGGAGACTCCCTTTTGAAAGATATCCCTTCACAAACATCGAGGATACATCCCCTGAGGGGATGAAATTTAGCCATTGGATGAATCCTAGAATCATTAGAAGAGATGACGCTCTGCAAGTCGTGCGACATTCTTCTCGTGCCCCGGGAGAGTCATGACGTACACTGCAGCTTGGCTAACTTGCCTTTTGCGCAAGGCCTCTGCTATCGGTGTGTGGTCGCGGAACCAACGAGTTCTGCTGTCGTCGCCTATGATTCGGATGTCGACTGCAGCCATCCTCGGTTCAGAGAGGAGCAGTTTGACACTGGGCACATCAACGGCGACGTATCCAGGAGGGAGTCCTGCTCGGTGAGCAAGGTCATCCTCAACCTCGCGACGCTTCTCTGAGTTTTGGGCGATTTCAACGAGCTGTTGAATTTGTGTTGTAGAAAGTTCGTCTTGGCGCCGGCTAGCAGCGACTTTGAGCATCTGGCGATATTTCAGCCGGCGCATCATATCTCGAGCGTAGTCTCCGGCTTCGTAAAGCGCCTGCCAAATTTCAGCGTCGACTCGGCGCTGCATATCGGTCGGGTCTGGTAATTTGTCGGCGCTGCGCTCGACAGCGCGACTGAGCATTACTTCGGTGACGCGCGTAACGCGATGGAAGTATACAGCGCTGTACATCAAACCGCGCGCCATCAGCATACCTTCGAGGGCAGCGAGACCGCCTTCCTCTACGGCTACATCGCCACCTTGACGGCGTAGGCAAGAGATGAGGCGGCGATGATCGACGATTCCGTGCTTCACGCCAGTGAAGTGGGAATCGCGGAGTAAGTAATCGAGTTGGTCGCAATCAACCGGGCCATGGACCAAATTGCCGAGAGTCCGGTCCTCTGAGACGAGATCCTCCTTACCATCGGTCCATGAGAGTAGAGTTCGCTCTGTTCCGCGCGCATCAGGACCGCGGATTAGAGCGGCGACATCCTCGGGTTCAATGCCATGCCGCTCGAGGATGTCGGGAATTCGCTGTCGCTCGGTGACGCTTGCTTCTTCACCCTCTCGTAATACATCGTACTCTCCAACAATGATACCCTCGGTGATTGACATGTGGTCGAGTCCACCTCGCTCGTGGAGAATGTGTTCAAGGGTGTGAGAGTATGGGCCATGTCCGACGTCGTGGAGCATCCCGGCAACTTGAACGAGAGTCTTCTCTGACTCATCCAATCCAATAGAGTCGGACATCATTCCACCTACATGCGACACTCCAAGCGAGTGTTCGAATCGAGTGTGATGGGCTCCAGGGAACACGAGATGAGCCAAACCCAATTGCTTGATGTGACTCAATTTGTTAATCTCAGGTGTTGTCAGCAACTCCGCACGAACACCATCGAGCGAGAATTGGCCGTGAATCGCGTCGTTGATGACCTTCATACCCAACCCTGCGCGGCTGCGAGAGGCCCATCCGCCTTCAACTGAACTATGTCGGCGAGAAAACGGCAAATCTCTAAATCAATGAATTCTGGGCAAGTTCCCTCATCCTGTGTATTTCATTTGTATTTCAATTGCATTACATTTAAGACCCCCCAGCCTACTTGCAGACTCAGGAGGAAGGCGGAGTGACAGGTCAAAGCCCGATGGTATCGCTTAGGATTCCAGAAGACCACTTGCTCGAACTCGAGCGCAGGGTTGGGTTCGATGGTATGCGAAACCGGTCCGATGTGATCCGTGAAGCCATCAGGCGTTACCTTGCCACACCAGCCATTCCCTCCGGCACCCGCGTCGAGGTCGACCTCGGTCCGGACCTCAGCGCTCGCCTGGAAGACTTCTGTCGAATCCACGGCGAGATGCCTGATGTCGTTCTGAGATACGCGGCGCGCGAACACATCGCGCGCGCATCGGCTGACGACGCGACGGTCGATGCGGCGCTGCGCAAGCGGCTAGACGAGCTTCGTGCTCGCTTCGACGAATCGGCCGGACAATAAGGTGAGAGACATGGGTGAGAATGGGATGCACTCGAACTCCGCGGGGGGGCGACCTAGTCGCCCCTCTGCACCACACCACTCCAAGGCAGTCCTGACCATCGGATTCAGTGCACTGCAACGCCGTGCGCGCCTTTCCAATGCGATTGGATACAGCGCGGCAGAGGCTCCTCGTCCTGAGCGCCCCGACCTATCACCACGCAGTCGCCACCACGATCTCGAAAAGCGAGATAACTGAAAATCAACACACACACCGTCCCGCCCTTTTCGGGCGGGACACCCTTCTCCGACACCCTGATACAGCTATGTTCGCCTGATTGATTAGGCTGAACCTTGATGGGGAAGAGCCGAATCATCAATCATGGCCGTGGGCATCTCGGACCTCGCGAGATTCGAGAGGTTGACTCCATTTCGTGTCCGAGACGTGCTCCTTGTCGCCAGCCCGTTCGACCATTATCTACTCGAAGAATCGGGATATCTCGCCGAAATCATGCGTCAGGAGTACTCGGACCTCAACCTCTCACAGGCGCCGCGGATGATTCACAGTCCTCAAGCCCGCGACGCCCTTGAACTCCTGCGAACTAGAAATTTCGACCTCGTCATTACGATGGCGAGGGTTGGTGTCATGGATGCATATGCATTTGGTCGTGAAGCGAAACGCATTCATGCTGATCTCCCAGTAGTCATGCTGAGCCACAATACGCGAGAATTAGCAACCTTGCACGCGGGTGACGGCATAGACCGAATTTTTGTTTGGACCGGTGATAGTCGCATTCTGCTCTCGATTTGCAAACTTATCGAAGATGAGAGAAATGTCGCTAATGATGTCAAAAATGCTGACGTGCAAGTGATTCTACTCGTCGAGGACAGTCGACGATTCTACTCCGCCTACCTGCCATTACTCTACACTCAACTCGTTAACCAGACAATGCGCTTAATGGGAGAAGGTGGCAATCTGCATGAGAGAGTTCTGAGACTGCGCGCCCGTGCGAAAATTCTCTTGGCAAGCGATTACCAAACCGCACAGGAACTCGTCGACAAATATCATCGTAATATCATTGGAGTTTTCACCGATGGAAAATTTCCCGACACGGTCGATGGAAGAGATAATGCTGGCTTGAAATTAGTCAAATATGCTCGAGCAGGACATTCGAATCTGCCAATTCTATTTCAATCAAAAAATATTGAGTTGAAGGAAGATGCTGAGGCGCTTGGCGTCAGATTCGTTCACAAAGAGGATTCTCAATTGTACGGCCGGATTGCTGAATTTATGCTTGAAGAGATGAGTTTTGGAGATTTCGTATTCAAATTACCAGACGGAAAAGAAATCGGCCGAGCTTCGACTCTGAGGGAACTGACAAAGTTGCTAAAGGAGGCCCCAATTGAATCCGTAGTTCACCATGCCCAGCGTAATCATTTCTCACATTGGCTTCGTACTCGAACCGAATTCACTCTCGCTGCTCGGATTCGCCCGCTCACACTCTCTGACTTCGATACCACAGAAGAGATTCGCGAATTCATCCTCGACTCGATTCAATCACATGTTCTGCAGATCCGCAGTAGGACGATTCGAGACCACAATGCTGAGAATCTGGAAACAGGATTTCAACGAATTGGCAGAGGCAGTCTTGGCGGCAAAGGCCGGGGTCTCGCCTTCTTCTTCACACGGATGCCGGACCTCGGGTTGGAAGGTGAATTCCCCGAGGTCAAATTCATCATTCCGAATTCGGTTGTGCTTTCTACGGATGTCTTCGGGGAATTCATTGAGCAAAACAATTTGTCACGCTTCGCACATGAGGCGTTTGAAGATGCTGAGGTCGATGCTGCATTCCTCGATGGAGAACTGAACGAGAAAGTTCGTAATGATTTGACTGCAATTGTTTCGCGCTTAAGGAGGCCGCTGGCGATTCGCTCTTCGAGCCTGCTCGAGGATGCGAGTCATCAGCCATTCGCAGGAGTCTACTCCACTCATATGCTGGCGAATGATCACATTGATCTCGATGTGCGATTGGCTCGCTTGGAGGAGGCAATCAAACTGGTTTATGCCTCAACATATCACAAGGGGGCGAAGGCATACGTCGCCGCCACCCCCTCGAATATCGAGGATGAACGTATGGCCGTGGTCATTCAAGAATTAGTCGGGCGCGAGGTCAATGGGCGATTTTATCCGCATATTTCCGGAGCTGCCCGTTCGCGCAATCATTACCCAGTCGCCCCGCTGAAGGCTGAGGATGGGATAGCTGCGGTTTGCATCGGCCTCGGTCGCCAAGTCGCATCGGGTGAGAAGTGTCTGAGATTCAGTCCGGGGCAACCAAAAAGGATTCACCAATTCCACAGCACTGAATCGATGCTAGATACTTCTCAGACGAGCTTCTGGGCGATACCGATGGGAGCATCTGAGAAGCCAGTATCGCCCGATGAGGCTGCAAACCTTGTCAATCTGAGTTTGAAGGATGCGGAGAGTGATGGGAGACTCGGCTTGGTCGGCTCGACCTACATCATGGCCGATGACAGGATTGTCGACTCGGTGAAGGCAGATGGAGGCCCCCGAATCGTGACCTTTGCACCGATTCTCAAACACAAGCGTGTCCCGCTAGCTGGAATTTTACATCATGTTTTGACCCGGTGTGAAGCATATTTGAATTCACCAATAGAAATTGAATTCGCTTTCATCCTCGATGAGAAGACGGATACACAAATCTTTGCTCTCCTCCAAGTCCGACCTATCCTTGAGGAATCGGTCGACATCGACATCGATATGAGCGAGGTTGACCGCAGCCGAGCGATCTGTATGTCAAGACACTCGCTCGGCAACGGAGTAATCGATGACATCAGAGATGTCGTTTACATTCATCCCAACCGCCTCGATAGAATGAGGACAAGCAATCTCACAGACCACATCGAGGCAATCGACGCCAAACTGCGAGCTGCTGGACGCCCATATCTGCTGATAGGACCTGGGCGTTGGGGTTCTTCAGACCCATCTCTGGGAGTGCCGGTTTCGTGGGAACAAATTCGTGGAGCGAAAGCCATCATCGAAGTGCCAATGTCAGACATCCATGTCGAACCCAGCCAAGGCACCCACTTCTTCCAAAACATAGTCACTTTCAACATTGGATATCTGACGATTACAGACGAGGATATGCTGGATTTCGATTGGTTGGACAACGTTGACAGTGAGGAAGAAATCGGCCCGCTGCGTCACATCGGACTCGCCTCTCCGCTGAAAGTTGTACTCGACAGCAGAGATTCGGAAGCAATCATTCTCAGATGATGCACGCGTACGATGAATCTCTGAGAGTAACATAGACATCAGGGCTGTGACTGAGCCAATCTTCTTGGGCGGTCTATCGGCAGGACAGATTCCATGACCGCCGAGGCAGCCGATTCCTCCCTGAGATACTTCGCCCACGGCGAGGTGCGAGAATCTCAGGCTGAGATGGTAGAAGATGGCTTTGAGGTGCTTCTATCCGACGGTTTTCTGATGGCCTCAGCACCAACTGGCATCGGAAAGACGGCTGCGGCTCTCGCCAGTGCAATCTCGGTTCAACGTTCCTCAGCTGACAACATCCGAATCCTATTCCTGACTGGTAGGCAATCTCAGCATCGCATCGTTGTCGAAACCGCGAAACAAATCAATAAGCGGATGGAAGGAGGCGAGCCGCTATTGCGAGTTGTCGATTTAATTGGCCGAGAGGGGATGTGTCAAAATGTCGAACGAATCAGTGGTCGATGTGATTGCGAAGATCAACTCGACTCCTCAATGAGAGAGGAATTACGTGGTGATATCCGCTCACAGATGTGGCGCTCACCGATGCATGTTGACGACATGATTGGTGCCAGTCGTCGAATTCACCTCTGTCCATGGGCAACTGCGCGCGAGGCTGCCAAGAGTTGTGACATTCTAGTCTGCGATTACAATCACATCTTCATCGACAGTGTCAGAGAAGCATCTCTTCCTGCTATGGGAATAGAATTGGAGAATGTTATTCTAATCGTTGATGAGGCCCACAATCTCCCTGATAGAATTCGTAATGGGATGGAGCGTCGGATCATCTCGAAGACCTTTCGCGACGCTCGATTCGAGGTTCAAGAGCACCTTGAGAAAGAGATAGAGAGGGCAGCAGCTAGGAATGAAGAAACCGATTTGGGTGAAATGGAATGGGCCGAGAGATCTCTCAAGCGTCTACAATCTGAAATGCCTCGCTGGTTCTCTGCTTGCGAGAAGGAATTAGCCCGATCTAAGGATGATGACATGAGAATTGATACAAAGGAGTTATTGCAGGAAATGGAGGCCATCCTAAACGAATCTCTCGATGAAGCACCTAGTGCAAGACACACCACTCTCAAGCGATTAGTCACTCAACTGTACACGGTTCGTGTCGATCTTGATGAGGAAGATGAAGATGAGAAGGAAACAAGTTGCGAGAGACTCGGTGCTTTCATCTCGACCTGTGGGCAATACGAGGAATCGCCGGCTCTTGTTCTCGTCTTCGACAAGTTGCTCGACGAGCCTCGGGTACGATCCTTTCTACTCGACCCAGGAGTGGTCGCAGAAGCCCTGTTCAAAGCCTCCCGAGGCGCTATTCTGATGTCGGGGACTCTCTCTCCGCCAGAGATGTATCGAGATCTCCTGAGGCTTCCTGAGGAACGTGGAGTTTTAGCCAAGGAATACGATTCACCATTCCTCTCTGAACGCCGACCAGTTCTCATCGCCCAGAATACAACCTCGCGCTATACCGAACGCGGCGAGGGGAATACAAACAATATTCGCGACCATATCATCGAAGTGATTCGAAACACTCCCGGTCACATCGCACTCTTCGCGCAGAGTTATGCCATGCTCGACACGGTTCTCGATGATTATCGATGGGTCCCTTGGGGCGTCCGTGTCGAAAAGGAGACTGCTCGAATGTCAAAGCGTCAAGTTGGGAACCTCATCGAAAATCTGTATCGGAAACGCCGCACTAATGATCGCGTTCTACTTTGTGGGGTTCTCTCCGGAAAACTTGCAGAAGGGGTAGATTATCCCGAGAATATACTCGATGCCGTAATCTGCATTGGTCTGCCTGTCCCACCTCCTAGCGCACGCCAGAAGGCCTTGACCGATTATTGCGAGGACCGATTCGGCTCGCATGCTGCTCGCCGCTATTCAAGCCATCAACCTGCGGTGAACAGCGTTCTACAAGCGATTGGTCGGCCAATCAGAAAGGCCGAGGATAGAGCCCTGGTTGTAATCCTCGAGAAGAGAATGAAGGAGAGGCCGTATCGCTTCTGCCTCCCTTCAAGTCTACAGGTAATGAAATCACAAGATTCAGCCCGAACCGCTCGTGTTGCAAAACGCTTCTTCGAGCGCTTTCCAGACCCTGCGATTGAGTGATTAGGAGTCAATGGATTCATCCGAGATGGTTTGTTGGAGGGGACGAGAGCGATGTGGGAAAGAGTCGATATCGAGGGAATCGAGAACTTGAGGAGGTCCTCAGCTGAGGATGCTGAACATGGATTAGATGTGAGTGCTGAATCGATGCATCAACTCTTCCTCGCTGACTTGCCTCACCTCGATTCAGTAAGGCGCAATCACGGAAATGTCGTGGAAACGGCATCTGTGAACATCGAGAGCTCGATTGCGGCGGCTCGTTCTTTTGAAACTCCGAATATTTCGTTTGACGAACTCGACGACATATCAGCTCGAGCCGGATTCGATATCACTCTCGAGACCGATGCTCTCACCGATTTGATGGTGAGCACGAGCATCGGAGATGGCCGAAGATTGGTTCGCGTTATCGCCCCAGAGAGATTCGGTGGCTTGGTCCACACTCTCTCAATGCCACCTTCATTAGCCATAGATTCGGTAGTGCTAGATGGAGAAATCCTTCGCTTGAAATTCGATTAAATTCGTTCTGGCCTTGCAGAACGCGTAACATCACGCAGCGGCTTCAGCTAAATCGTAGGAATCCCTCTCTGGGACTTCCTGCAAATCATCGATCTCTTGCAGAACCATGGACAAAGCATGCTGGGCGTTTTGTCGGTGTCCATCGCCCAGCCGGTGAGAAGAGTATCTTGCTTCCTCAAAGATTCTGTCGAGAGCGACTAGAGCCTCCTCACTAATCGGTAAGGCCTTGCGAATAGCCATCTCAAACTCCCTGACTGTCTCGAAGTCCCTTCGTAGGAATCCGTGCCGCATCAGAATGTTACAGAGGCTCTCATAGCAATTGAAGATGGCTTCGCGGATTTCATCGCCTGCTGCGAGGAGTTCCGCAGTATAGCTGAAGATTCCGGCCAACTCCTCGAGTGCAGCTTGTCGGCGCTTCCTCAGTGAGAGAGCCAGTCCAGCCACGGTACCGAGTATGAGCGCAGCACCAATCAAGGCGATTATTTGCCAGAATGTTAACAGTGGAGCTGGGTCTTCGTAAGTCATCTGGATTCCACCGTGTTCATTGGCTAACCAAAATCGGTCAGCCGGACTGATCAATTGTGAATCCGTCTGGAATATGAGTGAGAGTTCGCCCCATCGAGACATCTCATAGAATGATGGTTGATCATGAATTACGAATTCGTAATCCATGACTCCATTCACATCTGTAAGCTTCACATTCTGGAAGTGGATCATAGAGCTGTTGACAAGTCGGGCAACTATTGAAATTCCCTCCACTGGAAGACCTGTGTCGGTCGCTGTCACACTAATGGTTCCGTTGATTCTGCGTTGTTCTTCCTTGATGTGTTGAGCATCTGGGTTGAAAGTGAATGTAACCGGAACTCGGATATTCACGATGTGTTCGATTTCAGCCGCGTTAAGATATCGATCGACATCGGCGAGCGCAGCAAGAGACAGCGATAGTTCGCCAGGTGGCATTGTTGATCGAGCAGGTGAGCGTAGGTCGAAATGCCCAGTCGAATCATCCCACATCACAGTCGAACTCTCAGCAGCACCATTCCAGACTAGAACAACATCCATCTCTTCGATGACATTGCCTTCGCCTCCGACCTCAACAATTCGGCCGACAACTTCGATGTTGTAGGCGTCATTCGAGCGGATGATGATGTCAGTTTGCCAAAGCACCTCGATGACCACATCCGCTCGCGCAAATACAGTCATGTTGTACTCTATAGGGAGATAGAACGTCTGGCCTTCAAAGAGGAAGCGAATGTCATGACCGCCGCGAGCAATAAGATATCCAATCGAGTGGTCGAACATGAAATTACCATCGTGACCGGTAGTCATCCTGTGAATCTCTTCCCCATCGAGTGTAACTACGATTTCTCGCCCGACCAAACCAGGTGCTCCGGGCGTGTCAGAATCGAATAGTCGCCCGCTGAAATTCCATTTCTCGCCGCGCGTCACAGAGACATCGTCAACCTGAAGATTCATTCCCGTATGGTAAGCAATGGTCAGATTCCCTTCGACGCTTCCCGGACGGTGGTAACCTTGTGCAGGTGCAGAGATAGTGATTGTGTGGAATCCAACGTCGAGGAAGTCAGAGATCACCCAATTGTAAGCCCAATCACCATTCTCATCGGTGGTTGTTATGCCAATCAAAGTTCCATCGATGAATATCTCGATTGAATGGTTCGCGAGCCAACCTTGAGGCAGGTTGTCTCGAACGGTTCCTCGCAGCCTCATTTCATCGCCGACTGCATGGGCTGCTGGAGGCTCCAAGGAGACGATTGCCGGACCGAAGACAGTGAACACAGTGGTTGAATTCGATGGGAGGATGAACTCTTCTCCAGCGAATGTGATTTTGACCAAACGAGGTCCAAGCTCCATATCAGGAGGTATCGGCACATAGATGCTGAAAGTGCCATTCTCAGTGACCTGCAATCCTGTGAGGAATTGGTTGTTCATCGTCACCTCAAGGTACCTATCGCCCAAAGTTCGCCCGGCTCCATCGGTAAGCATTCCCTCTATCAGGAGTAGCTCATTCCTATCCACCTCCCCTGGTGGTGTGGTCAGGACTACCTGCGATGTCTGAGTGACGTTGAATTCCTCAATTGTGCTCGACGGGAGGTAATACTCAGGATTTAGTGAGTCGCCTTGACCCATTGGGTCGACCCAAGTGAAGCCTCCGAGGAATTTCGCAGTCACGGTGTGCGCACCGTAGTCAGAATCCAGTGGAATATTGTATGTGACTGACCAAATCCCATCTGATGCGTTCGAATGTGTTGTGTATGTTGAACCAACATCGACACCGTCTATCCAGATGTGAATGATGCCTCCAGAAACTAAGCCGCTGTCAGTAAGAGTTTGACCATGCTCATCGAGCAGAGTTCCGGTGAATGTGATACTCTCTCCAGCAATCATCGAACCGGACATCTCTGTAATCTCCAACACAGTTGGTGCCAGAACTATGACTCGTGTCCAAGTCAAATCTCCTTCAAGTCCTGTCGTACCGTTGATACCAGCGAATTCAGCCGTAATCAGCATCGGGCCTTGAATTCTGAGGGAATCGACGGGGATAGTTAGTGTCGCCCGCCCATCAACATCAGTAGGTATCGTCTGCATGTGGATGCCATCAACGAGAATATCGACATTCGCGTTTCCAACGAGTTGTCCTGCGTTATCGATTAATGAGATGTTGACGCTAACGTCGTCGCCGCGAATGACCCTGCGGTCGGGATCTAGGTCGGCTGGATCGACGATTGTAATCAGCGAATAACCACGGCTATCGAACAAGCCTGTTCCACTGCTGGAACTGTAGTAGTTGACAGATGGAGTATAACTCGCAGTGAGGTTGTGGGTTCCTCGTGGGAATGAGAGACCAAGCGTCACAATTGCGTTCCAAGATCCATTTGGATTTACGGCTCCTCCAACGACTTGGAAGCCAGAGTCGGAGCCATCTATCTCGAAAGTCAGGAAGGCTACGATAGAGGAACCCGATCTGTCCATGATACCTGTGCCGTTACTCGACTGTAGAGTTCCACTCACATTGAACGACTCTCCTGCCACCGGATTCTCAGTCACCTCAGAGACGTTGAGCACGGTTGGTGAACGCACGATTATCTGATTCATCACGGTGGTCGTCGAATGTAATGTCGACGAACCGTTGAACATCAGGGTAATTCCGATTTGACCCAATGGGTGGTCATGAGGCACGTTGAAGGAGAAATTTGCCATTCCATCGCCACCAGTAATGACCTCCCCAATCCACGTGTCATGGAATTTAGCCGCGACTGTCATTCCACCCAATCGTTTGTCGTTATCCGAATACTCGGTGAGACGTGCCCCGAAGTTCACAGAAGAACCTCTATCGACTATGGTTTGGATAATCGGTGTCCTATCCATGAAACGCGTCACACCGCGCACGAGAATAGAGGCGTTACCGGTGCCCGTCAGGTAGAACGGAGTAGTGCCGTTAATCACGCTGACAACCACTGTCTTAGTGCCGCTGGAAATTCCATCGCCACGTGGGTCAGTTGGTACGGAGACGGTGAATGAACCGTTATTGGACGTAGTATGGCTCGTAACCAGCGTCTCACTTGTATCGTTTAGGAAGAAGACCTCGATTGCCATCGGCCCCTCAACGGATCTATTGTTGTCGAATCCATCAAGCACATGACCTGAGATTGTGAATGCTTGTCCAGCCGTAACCTCTGCCGGAATCGAATCGATTGCAACCAAGCTGTTGACTTGAACAGTGAGATTGACGAAGGTCTCATTTCCAACCCAGCGACCAGCGTTTGCGACCGTCAGATTGTCAGTCAGGTCATCTGGGGCATGAACTCTCAAATCGTAGAATCCAGGGGCCGTATTAGCGAGTAAATTCGGATTAAATCTGGCAACTCCATCGACATCAGTCACCGTGCTGTCGATGACTGTCTGGTTCGCCCCGCCCCAGTCGAACCAAAGGTCGACATTGGCATTAGGAACTAAGGAACCGTCAGCCTTGTCGGTCACGGTGGCGTTGAGAATAAATGTTGTTCCCGCGACGACGATAATCGAAGAGGGCTCTGCCTCAACGACGAACTCGCTCTGTACTCCAAGTGGGACACGAACGGCGTCGCTCACAGTGAAGTATGGTCCAGGAGACGTTGCTCCGTTCTCGAAGTTGAGAACGAATCGTAACATGTAGACGGACGACGGTAGATCATCGGGTACGGTGAATGTGTAGTTGTATTCGCCCGTAGTCTCATTGATCCATCCATCCGCCAATCTGTGGATAATTGGAGGAGCAGGGTTTCCATCAGGCCCGGGTGGCAGATCGGATGGTTCCTCAAGTTGAATCACAATGGATGAGTTATTACCGATTATAGAGGTCAGATGGATGACATCTTGAGCAATACCAGAGACCCAGTTTGTAGTTCCTCTCGGTGTCCAATCCGAGCCGAGCGTGACAGTGACATTTGACCGTCCTTGAATACGAATCTGATCTTGCACAGTTGCAGGTCGGAGCCAAGTTGAGCCTGTGAAATTCATCTCCCAGGTGTAATCTCCCGCGATCATATCCCATTGGGGAGTCCAAACCACAGTGTATCTTCCCGATGAAGGATCCGTCGTGTTCCAGACCTGCGTGCCATTGAAATCAACAGTATACGAACCAGGGAAATCTGCTACAGAAGAGCCAGTGTGATCGGATAATTGCACTTCGATTGCAGCAAGATGTCCGCGAGTGGTTGGATTCAGGATATAATCGAATTCGACGTAAGATCGGATTCCATAAGTCTCAGGGAAATTCTCCTCATCGGCTGCGAATAGACCATCTGCAGCATAAGTGAATTTTACTTCAATCTCGCCGGATGGTATTGTAACTGAAGATTCGTCGAATAACCATGACAACGAGAATTGACCAGGAACCGAAGTCCAATTACTCTCATTCAGAGACCAAGTCGTTAGAGTAGTGTAGGGTCCATTGGTTCCTGTCCTGCGAACTTGGAAGGTTAGTGTGCCATTGAGTGACTCAGGAATAGGTCCCCGACTGACTGCAGTTCCATTGATGAAGACGAGTTCGTTGATGTCGAGGATGCTGATATTGGAATCAATACCCTCGAGAGTAACGGTGAGATTAGGAGATGGTGTGATGTTAAAATTGAAGGACATTGTTGTTGGACGTAGATGATACTCAGGATTCGTGAGATTGTTTTTGTCCTCTTGATGCCATCCAAGGAATGCGAGACTCGCATTGATAAATCCGAGCGGTTCGCTCTCAGAAATTGGAACATTGAATTCGTAATAGCCACCTGAACCGACATCAGCGATTAGATTCACAGGACCATCCTCGACCGTCGTATAGTTGAGGAGAACTTGGAGGGTATCGAGGAGAGCAGGATCGGTCTGTGGTGCATTGAACCATTCGAGCAAACCGGTAACGGTGGTATTCACTCCGGCGCCGAGCATCGGTTCAGATGTTGGTGTGGGACTAGTAATTGAGAGATTGACATCATCGGTGATGTTAATCATCCACGGGAATGAGATACCCTGTATGCCTACGTAACCCAGTGTATGAGTTAGAAGGACCAGAGATCCATATCCTGGTTGAATCATTTCTGAGGGGGCCCCATCGAATGAGAAGAAACCGCTTGCATTCGTCGTCACGGTGCCGATTAGGTGATTCTCAGTCGCGGCTCCGCCGGGAACATTAGATGTGTCATTCGAAGGAACAAGGTAGAGATCGAGTGTTATTCCTTCGACGACGCTAGCATTGCTTGAGAATTGAAGAGTACCATTCAGAGTTATGTTTCCTGAGGAATAATCTCTCTCATAGGAATCTGGTGACCAAGTCTCGTTGACGACCTCGACAACAGACATCTCTGGACAAGCTTCGAATGGAATCCATCCGAGGTCGAGTTCACCTTGATTAGCATTGGTTTGGAGATGGACTTCAACCCACCATGAGAAGTCGTAACCATAGACTTCGAAGCCATTGTCTACCCATGTTCCTCCCGAGAATCCCGTGACCTTTCTAGTCGGCAGGTCAAGTGCCCTGAGCATAGCTGCGAATATGGTCGCGTACTCGTCACAGTCTCCCTCGCGCACCTCCTCTAGAATCCACAAGGTTGTGTCTGTCAGTAGTTGTGTAGATGCTGAGTCACTTCTATTCGAACCAGCGTGATTCCGTAAGAATGTCGTGGTGTTATTCCCATTGATGAGGAATTGTTGGATAGCCGTCACTTGGTCCCAAGCTGAAGTCCATCCAGTCTCATTTACCACTTCCCAAGCGATGCGAGAGATATTCTCCGACGACTCAATCTTTCCGAGATCCTTAGCGTAGGAGCTATTCTGGAATCCGGTGGTGTTGTCCTTGATTACATCAGTCATAGTCACCTGAGTTGCAGTGACATAGAGATTAGTTACAATCGAAGAATCGATGAGGACGTCACGTGTATAATTAGAGAAATTCATTCCCACATCAACATCAATCCAATCTGTGTAATTGACCGCATTGTAAGGCGCGATGAGTTCGTCACCAGGGTAGAGAATGCCATTATTTCGGTAGGCTAGTTCCCAACCATAGAGGGCCGAGTCGTCCCAGAAGTCTTGGTGAGCGACACCCTGCATTGTTGACCAACTAGGGAAAATTGGTGTATAGCCAACGAGGCTAGTGTTGACACCCCAAGAAACTCCTGTGTACGCATCATAGGTGTGCCAACGCCAGTAATGCGTGATGTTGTAATCAATGCCAACAGAGGTGTTCTCAGCGAAGAAATACAACATATTCGCCTGAATATCATCCGACGCATCCCATGGATTCATTTGTGCATCCGCACAGTCATCATCCCAGAATGCGGGGGGACATTCGTCCCCATCTGGAATCCCACCACCATCGGTATCAGGATCACGCCAATCTGTTCCAATCTCTTGCTCAATGGTGTCAGGGATTCCGTCTCCATCGGTATCCAACGGATTCATGTCGTCATCTGGATTATTCTGTGGATTCGTACCATCGAGATACTCTTGGAAGTCAGTTACTCCACCATTATCGGAGTCAGTGTTATTCCACAGGGTAGTGTAGTTGTCCAGTGTCATATTGCCGCCGCCGATACCGAACATCAATGGACAACCAGTATTATTCTCGAACCAATTGTTCAGACCATCTCCATCGGAATCAGCGAGATTGTTGCATGGTTCCATCGGGTCAGTTCCATTGATTACCTCATTGAGATCGCTGACGCTATCTCCATCAGAGTCTGTCATGTTCGGTAAGGAAATGAATCCCCAAGACCCGAGGGCTTCTTCCCAATCGGCCAAGCCATCTCCATCACTATCCTTGTAATCGTCGTCACAATGAGCTTCATTGGCGGTTCCAAGAGCTGGGTCCCAGCACCATGAGCCGTTCAAAACTACGATGAATATCGCCCCTGTCGGCATGTCATTATCCACACCCATGAGCGTATTACCAAGGATTGAAGAATAGGAAAACGGCATTCTGCTACCATTAGGTGATTCGAACCAAGCCATCGGTTCTCCGTTCTGCCTCCAGTCGATTGGTGTGGGATCCAATTTCGTGGTATTATTCACCGTTAGGGAGTTATCAGAGGGGTCCCAGACAACGATATCGAGGTATAATTCGTAAGTCGATGTACACGGATCCGTTGCATGGGCTGGAGTCAATTCGATGCCGTCTTCGATGCCCCCACCATCGGTATCGGAATTATTCCACTGAGTACACGTCGCATTTTCTTCCCAATTTTGTATACCGTCACCATCAAGGTCGCCAGCATCTTCGATTCGCGTCGGATCGGTTTCATTGAGATCAACAACGCCATTGAAGTTCGTATCCTCCTCTCCGTCGTCGAATTGGTCACCGTCAGTATTGTTGTTTCGCGGGTCTGAAGCCTGTGGCGGATTGCCATAGGAACCATTGACTTCGACACCGTCTGAGATTCCATCACCGTCGGTATCGATATGCGTCGGATCGGTCAGTAGCACCAAAGCCTCGTAGGAATCGTTCAGACCATCTCCGTCGGTGTCGTTATTGTGAGGATCAGTGTAAGTCACACCGTCGACCTCGGCAGTGAATAACTGACATCCACCAGGCCCTATATTCTGGACTGGATTACAAGGAGATTCTGTGCTCGTCCTATTGTCCGGACCGGGCCTCCAATATTGACGAGGCGGTTGAACCGAACCATTGCGAGTACTCCATGCCGGATTGACATATTCGTATAGATTCATCAATCCGTCATCATCAGGATCTCCAGTTGTTCCATCATCTCCGGAATTCGATGTCGGGTCAAGATTGTTTGCAACTTCCCAACCGTCGGGCATTCCATCTCCATCGGTATCCCAGCCGTTCGGATCCTCGTCGGTTGAATTGTCACCATCATCATCATCGGTAGCGCAATCGGCATCTCCGTCGAAGTCACCGTCCCAATTGTCAACCAATCCATCATGGTCATCGTCGAAGTTATTGAAACAAAGATTACCGACAGGATCCTCGTCAGCCCCATCGGAATTCAATCCCTGAATAAGTTGCATAGCGCTCTCCTCATCCCAATTGCTGACGGGAACCGTCCCATTCCACCAAACGCCGTTATCCAATTCGTTCGGAGTTGAGGCCGAATCCCAATTCGAAGGAATTCCGTATTGGTA
Source organism: Candidatus Thalassarchaeaceae archaeon (assembly GCA_029250665.1). Taxonomy (GTDB): domain Archaea; phylum Thermoplasmatota; class Poseidoniia; order Poseidoniales; family Thalassarchaeaceae; genus MGIIb-O1. The sequence continues at coordinate 36,890 of JAQXEV010000118.1, forward strand.
TTCATTTAGATTAGTCAGAGAGTCTCCGTCCGGATCGCCCGTCGAGCCATTGATTCCAGTCGCAGATAGTGGATTAAGACCGTATTGCCATTCCCAGCCATCTGGAAGTCCATCGTTATCCGAATCCCAATCCTGCGGCTGGGTGCCGATGTAATACTCCAGACCGTATGGCAATCCATCACCATCATTATCTGTCGAACCCATCACTTCCCAAGTTGCAAATTCGATTGCAGAGTACGATGTTAACAACATCAAGAGACTGAAGAGAATAGCTGAACGCTCCTTGCGTCGAGCGATTCGAGCATAATTCCCCTTCTCATCGACGTACAAGATGCACACTCCCTACCGCCTACGGCGGTTCATACGGGTCTTAAGCGGAATGGAGCGCCGTTCGGACGTTGCTCAGGTGGACTCTCAGATGAGTTCGATGTCATCATCGTCGTAAACCATCTCATCTGGCTCTTCTTCCTCAGTCACTGGAGCAGGGATATCTTCATCCTCGTCCTCATCATCTTCTTCCTCATCTTTCATCGCTTCAAGAAGCGCTAGGTGGGCTGCCCATTTCCTACGGTTCATCCTGCTCTGGATTCCTCCGAAGACCAATAGGATGGCAACCACCATGACGATGAGAGACGAAGCTCTCGGGTTGGTAATTTCATTCAGCAGCCGATCGAAGATGGCATCAATTCCGACGACTAATGTGACCTTCTCCTCAGCGGTGAAATCCTCCGGCCAGCTCTGATCTGTATCATGCGGCTCTGCAGTCACAGTGACTACGACCTGATCGCCGTTATTGGCCGAGGCTGGAACCGAGACTTCGAGGTGGAAAGTGACTTCTTCGAAAGCGTCGAGTTCGATAAGTCGAGAGCCAGTTGGACCGCCGATATCGACAGTCCACCCAGTAGCTCCGACGGCCTCGGCATCAAGGAGGACGATTAGAGGGCTGTTGCCTTTGTTGCGGACCTTGAGTTGGAAGTCGTAATCCTCGCCTGGAGCGAGTTTCCTATTCGAGGTGACTTGGACAATTTCAAGGTCCGGTTCGTCTGCATCGACTTCGAAAACCATTGGGAGATCGAAGTAACGTGGATTGGAATCAGAGGTCTCCTCAATTATTCTGAGATATACTGTGTGATTACCGACGACGACTTGATTGGTTAGAGTGACAACGACGAAGATTTCAGTATAATCTCCAGGACCTAGCGACACTGTAGGCAGGGCTGAGCCGTTCTCGTCGAGGATACGATAATTCCACTGCCCATAGGCCGCGTTGCGATCAGTATTCTCTGCGAGGCTGGCAGGATTGACAATCCTCCATTGTGAAGCGGATGCACCGCTGGTCATACTATTGGTTATACGCGCGCGGAGGTTGACTTCTGGATCAGAGAGAGATGAACAGAGAGAGACCTGAATGTGACCGAGTGGTGTGCCATCACAGTCCTGAGAGACCTCCGCGCGGATTCCAAAGGTGCGCTGGACAGTGAACTCCACAGTAGTCCTCAGTGAGGCGTTTCCAGTACTAATCACCTCAAGCTCGATCATTCCGATGTCAGGATCTTCTCGGTCGGCAGATGGTTTGACATTGAAGCGCAGAACCTGAGTTGAATGGCGCTCTAGAGAGGGGACGTGGAATGTGCCATCTCCATCATCTTCGAGAATTCTCTCACCAGTGTCATTATCGTAAATCTGGATGATGGCTTTTGAGCGTTTGAGGACGTCGACACGGAATGTATCTGTGTCAAATCCAGTGTTGAAAATCTCAAGCAAGAAAGTAGTGAATTGATTGTCCTCGACGTATCGAGGAATTGTCTCGTCTATGTCGCCGGGACGGCTAGAGTTTGCGATTGGGACTTCGTGATCCTCGTCCCACACCGATACATCGGGTGGCTGGTAAACTTCGAGCTTCTCCAAATCGAGAGTGAGCAGGTCTTGGTGGACCACAGTTTGCACTCCTTCGATAGTCGCTTCTGCCACCGCCCTAATCTCAATCTTGTCAGGAGTTCCTGTCAAATCATCAGGGGCAGTGATGGTTAGAATCGGATTGAGGATGTCTCCACCTGAATTCAGAGTGTAACCACCGGGGGAATCAAACTCAACCAACCAAGCGCTACCAAGATTGGTGAGCAACTCGAGTTCGACTGTCATCGATTTTGTGGAATCTCCGCGATGGACGAGTTGCAGCGGCACTGGAGTCGTCTCTGAAGGAGCCACATACTCTACGGTTCGATCCTCGCGGTGATTGATTGCGACTCCCCACTGCTTCATCTCAACAGGATCGTGCTCGACGAGGAAGGCATTACCTTGCACGTCGGTGATTTCGAGTTCAACGCTATACTCTCCAGATGGCAATCCACTCGGATATGTCCACGTGTATGCACCAAAAATTCCTTGACTAGTGTCGCGGATGCCGTCGTCGTCAGAAGAAACTTCGTGATCAACGCGATAATTTCCATCTGGGTCGCGCATCAAAAGGCGGACCGAATCCATGTCGTCACGCCCAAAGGCGCTCTTGACATCGAAGGAGAACTGCATGGTTCGGTCAGCTAGAACATCGTTTGGATACCATTCGAGCTCGACGCCATCGGCTAGTTCAGCGCCGTCGCGTTGCAAGATGACTTCGCTCTCGGCAATGGCATTGGATTCAACCTCTAACTGAGAGTAACGATTGCTTTCCCCATCGATTTCATTCCACGCAACCTCAGCCTCACAACTGCTTCCGAAAGGACCGCCGCTGCTCTCGCAACCGGTCATTTCAGCGGAAATTTCAACAGTAAATTCCTTACCATCCTCGACCTCAAAACCTTCCTCATCATCGTCGAGGATGACCTCAAAGAGTTCATGATCGAAATTACATGAATTCGTAATTCCTGGATTGCATGCATCAGCCTCCCATGATTCGGAACCTACTGTATTGCCGTTGGCG
>JAQXEV010000120.1 GCA_029250665.1 Candidatus Thalassarchaeaceae archaeon
CCTTCCTCGATTGGTTCACTGCTTGGATCGAGGGTGATAACGTCGAAGACGTTCATTGCACCGATTGCTGAGGCGGTCGGCAAATCTCCAAGATTCAGCCAACTGGTTCGCCACCTTCACCCATGAAGGCAAGGCGGTGTAGCCCATTTGTTTCAATGAGATTGTCGAGGACAGCGCTCGGGACGAGGGAGCCGAGGACTTCTCGAAGCGCTGCTTCTTCGGTGATAGTGCTGAGCATGCGAGCAGTCTCACGGATTCGCCAACCCTCGAAGCGCTCGCGCTCGATGAGCGGTATCAGAACGACCTCCCAGCCTGCCGCGGCGTAGAGCTCGCTCGTACCCAAATCGGTAGTGACGAGAGTTCCTGATGCTCCATGATAGGCCTCGGCATGGCTAACCCAATTTGGAGGGTCTTCGATATCAGGAATTGCACAGATGTGAGTATTCTCGATGCCAGCGGCTTCGAGCCAGGTGCCAATCATCGCTTCGCGCTCTTCGGATGACCAAGGGTTAGCGAGGTTTTGTGGCCGGTTAGACGAGCCGATTCCGATGATTAAAGTCGCATCCGGGCGGTGCTCATCACGTATCGCTGCAGCCGCATCAACCATCGCAGCATGACCCATGTGGAATGGTTGGAATCGGCCGAGCACGACAACCCCTGATTGAGGTGGTTCAGACGGTGCCACTGGCAGCATTGGGAGGTCTGTCATGCGACGACCTCCGCCAATCTAGTCCCACCGAGGACCCAGTCCTCTGGGCTGAGGTATTCACGGCCGATTAGTAATGTCAAGCCGGGGTCGCGAGATAATTCAATGAAGTTATACAGGCTCTCAGTAAGTGTTCTGTGTGATTCCATCGTCGGCAATATACGAGGGTCTTCATCAGGATTCAGAGACTCGCCAAGTTCCTGCCGTCTCTCCATCCAATCAAGAATTACAGACTCCGAATAAGACTCGCGATCACTACTTGCTAAGGCACCCGCGAGTCGCTGCCAGACATCGGCTGATACGAATACATCGGCATCCTCTAATCGCTCATCTAACGAGGGCTCGACATAGAGGAATAAGCGACCATCCCAGCATCGCCACTCGGCCACACTAGCCCAATCACAAAGGATCAGTGATGCCGCAGCATCCAAACCGACATCAGCGGCATCAGCCCATTCGAGAAAATCTCCTTCGATATCAACAGAAAATCCACGATGGAAGCGAGGATCTCCCGCAGGGCGTTCCTCTGCGAGACGGCCGCTCTCGAAGGCCATAACCAATTGATCGACACTCATCGAACGTAGCCGCTCGAGAGCGGTCAAATCAACTAGACGAAGGATAACATCGGCCATGCACTCACCTCTAACAGGCCCTGCAAGTCACCCTCCATCAACGTATCATCCCCGCATCGAGCCAAGTCAGAACGCACTCATCCAGAAGTTGAGCGACATGCTCGATAGCAACTTCTTCCTCATTGCTGAATCTCAGAGTGCATTTCCCAGTCTTGCAAGCTCGAAGAACCGCCGGCATTCCAGCCGTCAGATGCGGATTCCGGTACAGCGGAGTCAAGTAGAGTGAGACGTGATTCTGCTGAATGCAGATAGCAAGAAATGGATCGAAACTCTTGCGAGTCTTCAACTTCACCAATTTGTAGTAACCAGGGTCGTCACGAATCACATCGAGAACGTTCTCGTGCTGCCTCGCAATCGAACTCAATGTCTCCCAGAGTGGAAGCAGAGCTGGATTCTTCACCCAATCCACGCTCGCCCGAGCCGTAGGCTCGGATTGAACGCTTCGTGCTCTCACACTGCAAATCCCGGCATCGGGTTGAAGAACTCCACACCAGCGCATCGAACCATCCCCCACGTGGGCCGGAGCGTTCGTCATGGCAACCATCGATGAACAGATCAAGAGCCTCGAAGAGGAGATCTCGAAGACCAAGTACAACAAGGCCACTCAAGGGCATATAGGGAAACTGAAGGCGAAAATCGCCGCTCTCAAAGAGCGCAAGGATAAGGCTCAAGCTCACGCGAAATCGAGTGGCGGAGGGCCTGGATTCGAAGTCAAGAAGTCTGGGGATGCATCTGTTGCTCTGGTAGGATTTCCCAGTGTAGGAAAGTCAAGTCTAATCTCACAATTGACGGATGTCGAGTCGGACACAGGCAATTTTGCTTTCACAACCCTAACCTGCATCCCCGGCGTACTGCACCACCGAGGCGCTACCATTCAGATTCTGGATTTGCCCGGATTGATCAAAGGTGCATCGGAGGGCAAGGGACGTGGACGAGAGATTCTCAATGTGATTCGTGGATGTGACATGGTTCTGTATGTGATCGACCCATTCCAAGGAGCGCACTTCGACATTCTAGATATGGAGTTGTGGCGGGCCGGAATGCGCCTGAATCAGCCTAGGCCCCAAGTTTTCATCGATAGGACCGAGCGTGGCGGCATCGTCGTGCGCTCGACTTTAGAACAAACGAATCTGGAAGATGAAGAGATTCAAGCGATTATCCGCAGCTTCGGAATCGTCTCTGCGAACGTGACACTGCGAACTAATGTGACAGATGACCACATCGTCGACACGCTCGCAGGTAACAGAGTCTATTCCGATGCTGTGATTGTTCTAAACAAGGTTGACCTTGCCACAGAAACCGACCTGACTAAGGCTCGAAAGTTGTTGCCTGAAAACTGGCCTATCCTACCGGTTTCGGCAAAGACTGGTCAAGGCATCGAGGCGATGAAGGACTTCATTTTCGATAATCTTCACTTCATGTCGATTTATCTCAAACCACAGGGCCAAGAGGCAGACCTCATCGAACCGCTAATCGTCAAAAATACCTCAACGGTTCGAGATGTCTGTGTGAAATTACATCGAGAATTCGTCCGAAAATTCCGCTATGCTCGAGTGAAGGGGCCGAGTGCTAAATTCGATTGGCAACGCGTTGGTCTTGATCACCTTCTGAGGGATGGCGACCTGTTGACCATCATCGTCCGCAAGTGAGGACTCAGGTAGTCTGTCCTTGCTGTATTATGCGGGATGGCTTGCGAATCATTCACCAATGGGTGCCGGTACCGGGCAGCGTGGCTGAGACCCTCGATCTACTGCCGCGTGCAGAATTGCGTGCCATCTTTGCCCATCTGAAAGGTCGTGCGACCTTACTAATCGGCGTTTTCGTGTTGGGCTTTGTGGCTGGATATCCTCTTGCTGAAGTAATAATTGAGATATTGCTGGATGCCGATGGATATCGACCGGTTGGGGTCGAGATAATCGTTCTGCAGCCGATGGAAATTATTCTACTCAAATTGAGAATTGCCAGTCAGATTGGAGTTGCTCTATTCGCTGCCACCCTAATTGGCGACTTGGCATGGAATGGACGACGAATCTTCGCTCAAGGAAAGAGAATCGCTGTGCCACAGAGCGGTGGTGGATTCGTTCGCTTCATCGCCACCTTCTTTTTCATGACTATCCTTGGCGTTTTGGGATTCCTTTACGCTCACGAGGTACTGATTCCTTTCTTACTCGATTATCTCGCTAAGGATGCGAGCGCAGCCGGTTTGGATTCAACCTGGCAGCTGCGCTCGTGGATTGGATTCATCATTGGACTTTACATGGGTTCGATACTGAGTTTCCAAGTTCCGCTCGTGGTGGTAACACTGATTCGAGCCGATGTCGTCGACCGCAGCGCAGTCACCGATAATCGCCCATTCCTTTGGTTTGCTGCGGCAGTGATTGGTGCTTTCGTCTCGCCTCCAGACCCTATCTCGATGTTCCTCGTCGGTGGACCAATGCTCGTCCTACTCGAGATTGCTCTCTTGTTTGACCGCCTAGGAAGAGATTAGCCGAATTGAGGACTCGGCCTTCTCAGACCTCGTCTACTCAAATCTCGATTCCACGATTGCGTGCATCCTCGGCCTGAGCGTCAGCTCGGCCAGCCTCAACATCGACAAAGCGCATCAGCACTGTTCCAATGATGATCAATATGCACAAACTCGCTACTCCGACTCGACTATCGTAAGCCACAGTCAGGATTCCGTAAATCATCGGACCGAGTAGTGCTGCAACCTTTCCGAAGAAGCCGAAGAAGCCGAAGAACTCAGCGCTGCGAGTCTCGGGGACCATCTGTCCGAAGAGCGAACGAGCGAGCCCCTGGGAGCCTCCAAGAAGAGCTCCAGCCATGCATCCTAGCAGCAGGAATTGGAACATGACGTTGATTCCCATTGGCTGCCAAACCAAATCTCGAACGGCTGATGGAATCGCATCAAGAGGACCATCTCCAAGGCTCGTTGGATGCTTCTCACCCAAGCCACTCGAACCGTCGAGTGGGCCGCCTTGAACGTTGTAACTGAAACGACTATCTTGGTCGAATGTGGCAAAGAAGGCTGTCATTCTGTCGATATTATTTGTGCTGCTGATTAGGTATTCATTCTCCGGGTCATCAAAGGCGTAGACCGTTTTGTCAGTGTAGTCTTCATGTTGATGAACAGCCATGACATCCATCCAATCAGACGTCCAATCCTGTTCGTCCCCTTCAACAGCTAGCGTTAGAGCGTAAGCATTAGCCCCCGTAGAAATCACATATTGACCTGAACCTTCCAATCTGACCTGTTGTAGACTAGATTTCAGTTCTGGTGGGTGGCTTGAAGCGTCAAGTGGATCGGTACCCGCCGCAATTTCCTCCTCATTGGTGTACCAATCGCCGTCGATATTGTCGTCGGAATGATCGGCGATTCCATCTCCATCGGAATCCCAATCATACTGAATGTCATAATCTGAGTGAGCATCCAATGCTAGCGGGGCGAAGGACATGGCACCTAGTACGACCACAACCCAACCGACTAGAGACAAGGTCAACGCGTACTTCGTATTCGTTGCCTCGGCAAGCTTAGTGAAAGCAATAGCACACGGAGCGGCGACGAATTGAATCACCAATATTGTTGCAATCAGCGCCGTCGTTGTCAGCCCGAGCACGGTGATTCCGTAGATTCCAGCAAGCGCAGTAACCGAGTTGATTCCATCGATGAAGAAGAAGTAAGCTAGCATGTAGATGAATAGCGTCTTGAAGCGATCGACCTGTCCGAATGTCTTGCGCAACTCAGTCAAGGCGAGACTGGCAGACTCTGAAAAACTGAGACTTTCCATTTCATTCTCGATTGGTGGCTCCGGGACATATTTGAAGGTCAACATTGCGAATCCAAGCCACCAAGCTCCTGATGAAGCCATGACAAAGGGAATCACCCAATCAGGATTAGAACCATTATCATCAACAATCATCATCACCATCACGAGATGGACCAATAGAAGCAGCCCACCTCCAAGATATCCGTAGGCGAAGGCCTTGTTCGAGATAGCATCCATCTCATCATCAGTTCCCATGTGAGGTAGTAGAGCGTTGTAGAATACGCCAGCGCCGTTAAGGCCGATATTGGCCATCAAGAACATCAGAAAGAGCCACACCCACTGGAACGAGATATCGAACATGGGGGCGAAGGCGAGAGCAAAGGTCGAGCCCGCTCCAAGATAAGTCAATATCCTCAGCCACCACATCTTGATTGCACGTCTGTCAGCAATGACACCGAGTGATGGGCTCGCGAACGCAACCAGTAGAGCACCGATGGTGACGGCAAAGGACCAAACTGCATCAGAAGTCATGTCCATGCCGAGAATTGTTGTTTCCAGTCCATTCGCTTTCAGGAAAATATAGGCGAACCAAGCAGGGAGTACCGCGGTGGTCACCGAGGTCTCAAAGGCTGACTTTCCCCAATCATAGAAGGCATATCCCCTTACTGCTTTCGGATTTGATTCTCTATCAAGTTCTACTCTCTCGGACATGGTGGCACCTGCGCTGCCGTCGCTATGTAGGGGTTTGAGCATTGGGGCGGCGTCACGGATTCAGAAGGGCGCGGATTCAATACCCCATCAGCGCTCGAGGGCATGTGTCTGATGGCTCATCGTGGGTCCCACCTACGGAGAATACGATTCCATCTCTCCTTCATGGAATGCGCTTCGTTGACGGAGTCGAATTCGACCTTCGACTGAGTGCCGATGGGGAGTTAATGCTGTTTCATGATGACTTACTTCCAGGCGGCGGAGGGAAGCGAGATCGATGTGTCGAACTACTCGACTCGGTTGAGGTCGCCTCGCGAGGGATTGATCGATTTGATGACCTTCTGAAAAATCGTGAATTCACAGAATTGTGGATGAGTTCGTCCAAGACGGTGAATATCGAATTGAAAACCGCTCATCCAACTGCTCGAATTTCAGACACGACGAGTCATCTTGTAGCAATGATGACTAAACTTGAAGATTCTCTGACTGAATTCGACCTTCCCAAGCGCTCAACGATGGTTTACGGCTTCTCCCCGAAAATTTCTGCAGCGGTTGAACAAAGTGGCCTGAGTCTTCCAAATACGCAACTTTCGCCGCATCTGCGATCTTGGGGACGTACCAAAATCAAGAGATTGATTGGCTCTCCGAACTTCGTATCGAAGAGCGTGGCCGGACTGATTCGCGATCGACGCAGAAAGGGAATGCCGGTCGTCGGGATGGCTCTGCACTACATCCATGGTTGGGAACGTCTAATCCATCCTGGAATCCCAGTCTCCCTCACCGGAAAGGGACTGAATCGCCTCTTCAGTATGAGCAAGGAAATGGGATTGCATGTTTGGCCTGCTCCACTAAAACTTGAGCAATTGATGCTCGACGCGGGCATCACTTTGGTGACCGACCATGTCGACCCTACCGTACACACACTCCCCAACGGTGATGCCCGTTGGACACGACCCGCCAGCCAGCCTCTGGACGATGAATGGCGGGCGAGGCTGGACTCATCAAGCGGTGCTGAACGCGTCGATCTCCTGAAAGAGGCCAGCGAATCACTACCAATGTGGCACGAGATTCCTGAACAAATCCGGGCGGCCGAAATCGCTGCTGACGCCGCGAAGTGGTCGTGGTCAGGAACACCTGAATCTTGGGCGGTTGACCTTCAGGAAGGCCGCCCATGGGGTTGTGCTCGAATCATCGGACATCGAGGTTCGGGCGAACATCACTGATTCGAGACTCGTCAGGTATTACTCGAGACGACGCAGTGGTTGATTTTTCGGGATGTACTTCGGGCGGTAAATCGGTGTGCCTCGCCCATCGCGCGCATTGCGCTCATCCATGATTTGCGCGCAAATCCCAGCAACTCGCGCCCAACCAAAGAAAGTCGTGTAGTACTCCGGTTTACGGAATCCTATCGCGTGTAGTAGCGAGCCACTAGCAATATCGACATTTGGATATGGATTCTTGATCTTAGGATGCTCCATCAGAATCGGTGGGACAACCTCTCGAAGAGTCTTGACGATGAGGTAATTCTCGTCATCGGGGCAAACCTCCTCGCCTAGCCCGATGAGTAATCTTGCCCTCGGATCCTCAGCTCGTAGAACTCCGTGTCCAAAGCCAAAAATCGGGCGCTTCGCTGCCAACTCGGCTCGCACGAACGCCTCGACCTCATCGGGATTGTTAGTGCCAATACGCTGCACGAACTCAAGGCATGCTTGGTTAGCGCGTCCGTGTAGTGGCCCAGATAGCGCATTCATCGCTGAGGCGATAGAGGCATAGACAGTCGCTCGACCACTCGCCACAGCCTTGCCTGTGAAAGTTGAGAGATTACCACCGCCATGGTCCAAGTGAAGGATGAAGAAGAACCGCAGAACGCGATTCATCTTCTCAGCTTTATCGCCAGTCATACCGAGCATGTGGACAAAGTTCTCCACCAACCCCAACTCTGGCTTGCTCGGTTGCAATTGCTCCTTCTTTCCACCTCGTAAGAGGAAAATTCGAGCCATCAATTCGGGCATGCGGGCGATGAGATTCATCGAATCAGTCCGGACATCGCCCGTTGTGTCAGCAGCGCCCAGTGCCATGATTCCCATCGACAACCAATCCATCGGATGGCCGCTACCGGGGGTCAGTGATTCCAGCACTCGTAGCGCACCGGTTGGCATTTCCATCGCACGGTGTGCCAACTCGGTTCGGAATGCCTCGGACTCCTCTTCCGTCGGTAATCGCTTGTTCATAAGGAGGTAGAATACATCCTCTTCCTCGAGGTCTGCAAGGTCCTCGACAGGATAGCCAACGTAATGCACACCTTCGATTGGATCGACGAAGGAGGTGCGGCAGGTTCCAACAGGAATTCCACGCATTCCGGAGTCGAGGTTTGACTCAGTAATCGTGAACAGTGAATCGTCCTCGGTCATCCCATCAGCCACCAATCGTCCTTCCTTGACAGGGAACCCGTCATAATCTCTGCGTCCATAGGGGTGATGGAGTGTGAGCCAATGAATCCAGCCGAACCACGACCTCACGATTCTGGATTGATGGTCTGGAGTGCTCTGAATGAGACTCAACAAGACCTATTCATCGAGGGTTGTACTCTCTTTGATGAAGGTAGGTTCTGGCACGCACACGAATCTTGGGAAGATCTATGGAAATCTCTGAAAACATTGGATAAACCGGTTGAAACAAACGCGATTCAAGGCATTATTCAATGCGCAGCTCTGTTGTATAATTACGAGAAACGTAAGGTACGTGGAGTGGTTAATATGGCCTCGAAAATTCTCATTAGGCTTTCCGACATCGAACACGGTATTTGGGGGGTTGATGTCGCTGAGTTGCGCGCCGCACTGATTCCTTTCATTCGTGACGCGGCCGAGGACGAACCACAGTGGGATCTCAAGACGACTACAGTTCGTCTCGACTTGTCGTGATTCACTCTAAATGCTGTGTTTCGCGTCGATTTCAGGTCGCAACGGTCTTATCGCGTGTGCATTGCCACGAGCCCATGACAGGGTGGCGTGATGCTCTTGAGAATCTCGACACCGATCACCGTATGATGCTTGAGGGTGGTTCTCTAAGCCAACTATTCCTACGCTATCCACTGACTGTTTGTCATCCACTATTCGTCGGCGTCGTCTATGGCATTTTGGCTAGTATGACGCTGATTCTGCCATTCGCCTACGCCGGATGGTCTGAATCGATACCATGGGAAGAAACACTGAACGAATGGGCAGTGATTAGTCTCATCTTCACTACCATGACTGCAAGCCTAGGTGGATTCTCTCTGCTTATCTCAGGATTCGCCAAGCGACCGCCAATCAGGCTTGAGAACCGTCGCCGATACCTCTTCCCATTCCCATTCCTCGGTTTGCTTCTGATTACTTGGTCAATGGTCGGAGAAGCTCCAGACTTCGTTGAGCAATTGGGATGGGTTTTGGCAATTCTTCCTGGCCCTCTCTACGTGCACCTTTCCTACGCGCCTCGATGGAGGATGCTAGACAGAATAGACCGTGGGTTGGATCCCTTTGATGGAATGCGCCGAACTATTGATCCTGAGGTTCGCTCAGAGGTCGAGGCCCCTGGGGACGAAGACCTCGACGAAGTCGTGGCAGAGGCTTGAGGCGACTTCGTCGCTCAGATCAAGCCCAAACCGGGGCCGACTTTCTCAAAGATCCGCAGGACCTCGTTGAGATCGTCGCGAGAGAGTCCTGCGGACATCTGTGTGCGGACGCGGGCCTTCTCGCGCGCGACCATTGGGAAGGTGATTGCTCCAGCCATTACACCCTCATCAGCAAGGGCCTGAGAGAGGGCCTTGGCATTGGGAGACTCACCGCACATCACTGGAATAATCGGAGTTTGAGAGAGACCGGTGTCGAAGCCGAGAGATTGTAATTCATCTCGGAAGTAATTGGTATTCTCCCACAAGCGAGCGTGATGCTCGGGTTCGCTCATCAGAACTTCCACAGCCGCCTTCTGCGCGGCTGCCACACCCGGTGGTTGGCTGCCAGAGAGTAGCCAAGAACGAGAGTGATTGAGGGCGTGAGTGCGGACATCCTCAGAGCCAGCGACGATTCCGCCCTGAACGCCGAGGGCTTTCGAAAAAGAACCAATCTCGAAGTCAACCTTGCCTTGGAGTTTGAAGTGGTCGACGATTCCCGCGCCACCATCTCCTAGGACCCCTTCACCGTGGCAATCATCGACATAGACCATCGCACCGTATTCTTCAGCTAGGGCTGAAATCTCAGCTAGAGGGGCGATATCACCATCCATCGAGAATACACCGTCGGTGATGACCAGTTTGCGGTCCGCCTCCGAGTGTTCCTTGAGGACTGCTTCCAGCGCGCCCATGTCATTGTGGCCGTAAACGGCGCGCTGAGCCTTCGTCAAGCGGACCCCATCGATGATTGAGCCGTGATTCAACTCATCGCTGATGATTACGTCCTGCTTGCCTTGAACCAAAGTAGGAATAAGTCCGACATTGGCAGTATATCCTGCCGAGTAAATCAAAGAGGCCTCGACTCCTTTGAATTCGGCCACTTTCTGTTCGGCCTCAAGATGGATGTCCATCGTTCCGGCGATGGCGCGGACGGAACCACTACCAGCGCCGTACTTTCGAGTCGCCTCGATCATCGCTTCGATGACTTTCGGGTGACTCGTCAGATTCAGGTAATTATTGGCTGAGAGCATTATCGTCGGACGGCCATCCATCGTACAGCGAGGAAGATTGGCCGTCTCGAGTGTAGGCGGATTCCACTCCAAACCTTGACTCCGTAGTGAGTCGTATCTCTCCTTCATCCAGGATGTGTCGCCGGTCACGCTCCTCACAGGTCGGCGACGTTGATGATTTCATCGGAGAGCGATATTTGCTTTAGCGGTCCTCTCAAACCAGTGCTTCTTAGCGGTCGACGACTCTTTCACACCCCTCATCCTCCCCCCTACATGGCTGGTTCAACTCCGACCCTCACCCTGCTCGGCACTGGGCAGGATGGCGGTGTCCCTCAAGCCGGATGTGCCTGTGCGAATTGCTCGGCCGCCTTTGCAGATTGGGGACGCAGGCGGTTGCCCGTGGCTGTGGGCGTACGGGATGCTGCGGGTGGAATGCATTTGATTGAGGCCACCCGGGCTTTGCCCGACCAATTTCGGCTATGGGCAGATTCACTCGGAATGGAGGCTCCGGTCCTGCCAGACAGTGTTCTGCTGACCCATGCACATCTCGGTCATGTCGAGGGCTTGGGTCAATTTGGTCGAGAGGCCATGGGCTGTGTGGGGTTGCCTCTCGTTGCGAGCGATTCGGTCTTCGAAGTGCTCGCGAACCGTGGTGCCTTGGAACCGTTTGAGCGTGGAGGCGACTCGAATTCATCAGGGTCGCCGGGCCTTGTTTGTCCAGGAGTGCGTTTCGAATTCATCTCAGTACCCCATCGAGACGATGCTTCGGACACACATGCGATTCTCGTTATCGGAGAGAAGGCAAAGGTGCTTTTCTTACCAGACCACGATGATTGGGATGAGACTCTTACGGCTGTCGGATACGATTCACTGAGAGCTTGGTTCACCTCTCTCGACCTGACTCATGCGATGATCGACGCCACATTTTGGAGCGCGGACGAGCTGGCTGGTCGGGACATGAGCGAAGTGCCCCATCCGCTCGTCGAAGACACTCTCGGGAGGCTCGGGAAGAGGATTGATAGCGATCCGGAGATCCACCTAATCCATCTCAATCATAGCAATCCTCTGAACGACCCCAGCAGCCCTCAACGGCGCGCTGTCGAGGTTGCAGGTTGGATTGTTGGTCAACAAGGTTGGACCATTGAGTTGTGAGCCGTCACGCTGATGCTT
>JAQXEV010000108.1 GCA_029250665.1 Candidatus Thalassarchaeaceae archaeon
ATACTCGGATATGCTCCGGGAAGTGAGGAAAGAAGAGCACTTCAAGCAGAGTTAGATCGTCAGATGGCAGAGGTAGTAGATATACCATGTATCATCAACGGCGAAGAGGTCTACACTGGAACCACGACGACACAGGTAATCCCTCACAAACACGGTCACGTCATCGCCAATGTCCACTTGGCTGGAAGAGATGAGATGGAGGCGGCCTGCGAGGCTGCAGTAAATGCTCAGAAGGCTTGGATTGATCTGGGCCTAGAGGCTCGATGCGCAATTTTTGAGCGCTGCGCGGATTTACTTGCGGGTGACTGGCGTATGCGCGTCAATGCATCTACGATGTTGAATCAGTCGAAGACGGCTTTCCAAGCAGAGATTGATGCCGCATGCGAACTAATCGATTTCTGGCGCTTCAATTGTCATTACGCGCGTGGGTTCCACGATGATTTCCAGCCTCTGGTATCGCCAGAGGGAGTGCAGAACTCCACAGAGATCCGTCCGCTGGAAGGATTCGTACTCTCGATTACTCCGTTCAATTTCTCGAGCATCGCAGCAAATTTACCCAGTGCTCCAGCGATTGTTGGCTGCACCGGCGTTTGGAAGCCCAGCCGCAATTCCTACCACTCAAATTACGTCCTCATGCAACTGATGATGGAAGCTGGTTTGCCGGCCGGAGTCATCAACTTCCTGCCCGGCTCAGGCGCTGAAATCACCGAGGTAGCGTTAGCAAACCCCAACTTTGCCGGCCTACATTTCACTGGCTCGACAGGAACATTCCAAGGACTCTGGCAAGAGATTGGTCTCGCCCTCCCCAGACTCAATTCCTACCCGCGAATCGTAGGAGAGACCGGTGGCAAGGACTTCATCGTCGCTCATCCAGATTGTGACCGTCAAGGTCTCATTGTCGCTTTACTGCGCGGCTCTTTCGAGTATCAAGGACAGAAGTGCTCAGCCGCTAGCCGAGCTTACATCGCTCGTTCAGTATGGGACGCAATCCGCGACGATCTCGTCGCTGAGATATCCAAAATTAAGATGGGCGATGCCCGAGATTTCACAAATTTCATGACAGCGGTAATCGACAAGCGAGCGTTCGAAAAGATTGCTGGCTACATCGACCGAGCCAAGGGGCGCAACTGCTGCACAGTCCTCTGCGGCGGCGGTTACGACGACTCGGTCGGCTACTTCATCGAACCAACAATCATCGAAACGACCAACCCAACGAGTGAGAGCATGGTCGAGGAAATATTCGGTCCAGTCCTCACAGTCTATGTCTACGAAGATAACGAGTTTGACGAGGTTCTAACCATGTGTGACGAGGCTTCACCATACGCACTCACGGGAAGCATTTTCTCAAGCAGTGAAGAGAACATTCAGAAAGCCTTCAATGCACTTCGATTTACTGCGGGCAATTTCTACATCAACGACAAGCCGACCGGCGCCGTTGTTGCCCAGCAGCCATTCGGTGGTGCACGTGCATCAGGAACCAACGACAAGGCTGGAGGTCCCCTCAATTTGCTTCGATGGATTTCACCCCGTTCAGTGAAGCGCACGTTGGACATACCGCAAGATTGGACATATCCATTCATGTCTGAGTAATCCGAAGTTTGATTATTCGTCCCCTTTAGGATAAATTAGGGGAGCTTAGTGCTGAGAGGTCACCAATAGGTGACGACCCTTTGACCTGAACTGGGTAATGCCAGCGGAGGGAGAAGAAATGGAAACAAATACCGCATATTTGTTGATGGCCTGCACGTTGATCGCTTTCGGATACGTTGGGTATCGGGCATCATCTGAGAAAGACTTGGATGCTGATTCGTACCTATCTGCCCGAGGCTCACAGGACTGGCTACGAATTGGGCTGAGCCTATTTGCTTCGGGAATGGGGATTTGGATTCTATTCGCCCCCTCTGAGGTTGGCTACTACGGCGGATTCTGGGATGTAGTAGGATATGCAGTTTCAGCCGCCACACCATTTCTGCTCCTGGCCTATGTCGGCCCTATGATTCGCGAGAGGCTGCCTTCGGGAGTCACACTCGCCGACTATGTCCGTATTCGTCTAGGCAGGCCGATGCAAGTCTATGTCGGACTAATCTCGGTGCTCTACATGTTCACCTTCCTTTTTGCCGAATTTACCGCTATAGGAAAGGCGATG